>JANOHS010000142.1:0-22304 GCA_031406655.1 Micrococcales bacterium | reverse complement strand
GCTGGTGGAGCAGGCCCTACGCGCTGCCGGGACCGACCTGTCGGCCAGTGAGTGCGCGGACGCGGTGGGTCTGGCCAGGGTCAGCGTCCGCCGTTACCTTGAGCACTTCGTGAGCGTGGGCCGCGCGGATGTCCGCCTGCGATACGGCGGGGTCGGGCGCCCCGAGCGCCGATACCTGTGGCGCACATGAGCGCCAACCAAGGGAGATCCGGATGAGCCCGACCGAGCATGAGGTCACGCCGACCGCCGACCTCGTCGACGAGCACGGCGAGGTCATCGCCAGCTGCGACCAGCAGCTTCGGCAGTTCGGGGGCCGCCGGCTCTTCACCGGCGTGGTGCGGACCGTGGCCTGTCTCGAGGACAACGCTCTGGTCAAGAGCACCCTGGCGCAGGCCGGCGCCGGTCAGGTTCTCGTTGTCGACGGTGGTGGCTCGCTGCACACCGCGCTGATGGGTGACCTGATCGCGGCCACTGCGGTGGCTAACGGGTGGGCCGGTGTGGTCATCAACGGTGCGGTCCGTGACGTGGCGGCACTTCGCCGGCTCGACCTGGGAGTCAAGGCTCTGGGTTCCAACCCGCGCAAGAGCTCCAAGGACGGCAGGGGAGAGAGCGACGTCCCGGTGACCTTCGGCGGCGTGCAGTTCCGCCCCGGTCAGCAGCTCTGGAGCGACGATGACGGCATCGTGGTGCTGGACCTCTGAGCGTGCTGAACCTCTGAGCGGTCAGTCCGGCCGTATGCCGAGTCGTTCCGCCCCGGAGTAGACCGTCAGCTTGGGATCTCGGAGGAAGCCGACCAACGTCATACCCACCTCGGTGGCCAGCTCCACGGCAAGGCTTGACGGAGCGGAGACAGCCGCGAGAGTGGGTATCCCAGCCATCAGGGCCTTTTGGGTGAGCTCGAAGCTGGCCCGGCCGCTGACGCAGAGGACGTGGCCGGTGAGGGGGAGGCGGTCCTCGCGGGCGGCCCAGCCGATCACCTTGTCCACGGCGTTGTGGCGACCGACGTCCTCACGCACCGCGAGCAGCTCACCCTCGGCGGTGAACAGGCCGGCGGCGTGCAGGCCCCCGGTCCGGTCGAAGACCTTCTGCTGCGCGCGCAACGTCGCCGGCATCCTGGCGAGCACCCGGGGGTCGAGCGACGCGCGGTCCTGCGCGACGGCATACCGGCTTCTGGTGGTGATGGTCTCGATGCTGGCCTTGCCGCAGACACCGCATGAGCTGGTGATGTAGGACGAGCGAGCCACGTTGGCAGATGGTGGCTTCACGCCCTCAGCAAGGGTCACGTCCACCACGTTGTAGGTCGGCAGCCCGTCCTCACCCGAGTCCTGGCAGTGCACCAGCGTGCGGACGTCCCCGGCAGCCCCGATCAGGCCTTCGGTGAGCAGAAAGCCGATCGTCAGGTCGAAGTCGTCGCCCGGGGTGCGCATCGTGACGGCGAGCGCGACGCCGCCGACCCTGATCTCCAGCGGCTCCTCGACGGTGACTGTGTCCGGACGGGTGGTGACCCCCGGCGCCGCTGGGTCCGAGAGGTCGACGTGGTGAGCCGGGGTGCGGCGGGTGACCCTGCCCATCAGTCTCGCCCCGCCACGCGGGCAGCCCTCGATGTGGATTCGACGGACGCGGCTGGCATACGGTGAGCCTATTGCCAGGGGGTTCAGTTGAGCGGACTGCTTGCAAGATCCCGCCAGACCTAGTGAACTACGCAGGAACACCATCTTGGTCGCGGACATCGGTCCGGGGCCACGGCAGAGGGAGGGATACACGTGGTTGCGACCGCGGAAGCCGCGGCGGCGAACGGTTCAGTGGCAAAGCTGGGATTTGCCGCAGGACAGGTAGTCCAGGAGTTCGGATATGACCAGGACGTCGACGACGACTTCCGTCTGGCGATCGAAGAGCTGTGCGGCTCGGAGCTCGAGGACGAAGACTACGGCGACGTTGCCGATGCCGCGGTTCTGTGGTGGCGGGAGGACGACGGTGACCTCATCGACGCCCTCGTCGACGCACGGACCAACCTTGCCGAGGGCGGCTTCATCCTGCTGCTGACACCCAAGTCGGGTCGCGACGGACACGTTGATGCCGCGGACATCCAGGAGGCCGCCCTGACCGCAGGGCTGCACGCGTCCGGCGGCACCAACGCCGTCCAGGACTGGACCGGGAGCCGTCTGGTCGCCCCCAAGGGGGCCCGCCACTGACTGCTGGCAGACTGGGCGCCATGACCAGTACCAGCGAGACCGCCACCTTGCCCGTCGGGCTCAGCGTCGGCACGGTCGCTCCCGACTTCACCCTGAGGGACCAGCACGGCAAGCAGGTCACGTTGTCGACCTTTCGGGGGGTCAAGAACGTCGTGGTGGTGTTCTACCCGTTCGCGTTCTCGGGCATCTGCACCGGCGAGCTGTGCGAGATCCGCGACGACCTCGGGGCCTTCGAGAGTGACGACGTCGAGGTGCTCACCGTCTCGTGCGACCCCATGTTCAGCCTGCGGGCCTGGGCGGATGCACAGGGTTACTTCTTCCCCATGCTCAGCGACTTCTGGCCGCACGGCGCCACGGCGCGGGCCTATGGTGTCTTCCGTGAGTCGAACGGGTCCGCCCTGCGTGGGACGTTTCTGATCGACCGCGACGGAGTTGTTTGTTGGACTCTGGTCAACGGGCCATCCGAGAAGCGCGACTTCGGTGGCTACCACGTCGCGCTCAAGGAGCTGACCGGGTCCTGAGCCTGACCTGGTTGACTCCCTCTTGGGGCCTGTAGCTCAGTTGGTAGAGCACCGCGTTTACACCGCGGCTGTCGTCGGTTCGAGCCCGGCCGGGCCCACGTGAGCATGAAGATGAGGCAAACGGACCTGACCCTTCTGCCGCTGCGCGAGGTCGTGGCCGCGCTCGAGCGGCTCTACCCCCTGGACACCGCCTCGTCCTGGGACCATGTCGGGCTGGTGACCGGCGACCCGGATCAGCCAGTCTCGTTGGTGTACTTCGCTGTTGACCCCACGCTCGCTGTGATCGACGAAGCACGCGCGGCCGGCGCAGAGCTTCTGCTCACCCACCACCCGCTGCTGTTGCGCGGCGTGCACAGCGTGGCGACGACCAGTGCCAAAGGCGCTTCGGTCACCTCGCTGATCGTCAACGACATGGCCCTGTATGTCGCGCACACCAATGCCGACGTCGCCTCACCCGGCGTGTGTGACGCCCTCGCCGGCGCGTGCGATCTTGTGGACGCAGTGCCTCTGGATGTCGCGGGCGGGACGACGCTCGGCAGGGTCGGGTCGCTGGAGCGCCCCGCGACGCTGCGCGAGTTCGTCCAGCGGCTGGCCGCGGTGCTTCCGCAGGCCGCCGGTGGGATCCGCGTGGCCGGTCCCGCTGATGCCCTGGTGAGCCGGGTGGCGGTGGTCGGAGGGGCTGGCGACGGCATGTTCGATGCAGTCCGGGCCTGCGGGGCGGACGTGTACGTCACGGCGGACCTGCGTCATCACCCCGCCCTCGAGGCCCGGGAGGAGGCACGCGGGGGAACGCCATACCTCGTTGATGCCGGTCATTGGGCCACCGAGTGGCTCTGGCTGGAGAGCGCGCGCTCCGAGTTGTTGGGTGAGCTCGGCGGGCGAGGCGCTAGTTTGGAGACTCACATCTGCACACTGCGCACCGACCCCTGGGACTTCGTGATCGGAGCCAGCGCGAGCGAGATCATCGGAGGCACGTCCTGAAAGCCGACACGAGCCGTCAGTGGCGCCTGCTGGACCTGCAGGCGCTGGACACGCGTCTGGACCAGATCGCACACCGCAGGGCGACCCTTCCCGAGCTTGCCGAGCTGCGCGAGCTCGACGCCCAGACCTCCGTGCTGGATGACGACCTGGTCCGCGCCCGGACAGCCCTGGATGACGTCCAGCGTGAGATCAACAAGGCCGAGTCCGACGTGCAGCTCGTGCGTGAACGCAGCGCCCGCAACCAGACGCGGATGGACGCCGGTCAGGGAACCGCCAAGGACATGCAGGCGCTCCATCATGAGATCGAGTCGCTCGCCCGCCGACAGTCTGACCTGGAGGATGTTGAGCTCGAGGTCATGGAGCGCGCCGAGGGCCTGGCCGCCGATGTGGCCCGGCTGGAGTCCGATCGTGCTCAGCTGACGCTTCGCGTCGATGAGCTGAAAGCATTGCACGACAAGGTCTTTGCCGAGCTCGACGCCGAGGTTGAGCAGATCGGCCGTTCCCGCCTGGACGTCGTTGCCGGAGTCGGTGAGGACCTCGTGGAGCTCTACACGAAGATCCGGGCCTCCAGTGGTGGGATCGGGGCGGCGGTTCTGCGTCAGCGGCGCTGTGAGGGGTGCAACCTGGAGCTCAACCAGGTGGACATCAACCGGTTCACGACTGCCGCCGAGGACGAGGTGCTGCGCTGCGAGGAGTGCCGCCGCATCCTGGTCCGAACCTCCGAGTCCGGCATCTGACCCGCTCGCTGTGGTGGACGCCGGGGCCGGAGGGCGGACGACTGTGGAATCCTTTCCTCATGGATGAGCGATTTGGGTGACTCGGGAGCCGGTATGAGGTATGCAGGGAACGTCGACCCCTCGGATGCGTATGCCGCCCTGCAGACCGACGCGGATGCCGTTCTGGTCGACGTGAGGACCAGCGCGGAGTGGAGCTACGTGGGGATGCCTGACCTTTCGTGGATCGGCAAGCGTGTCATTCCCCTTGAATGGCAGCGGTTTCCGGACGGTGCGCTGAACCTGGGGTTTGTGGAGCAGCTGCGGGAGGCAGGTGTCGGCGAAGGTGTGCCGCTCTACTTCCTGTGTCGCTCGGGTGTGCGATCGGCCGCAGCGGCGGAGGTGGCGACGGCTGCCGGTCTTGGTCCGGCATACAACGTCGCAGACGGGTTCGAGGGCCCGCTGGATCGCGAGGGACACCGGACGGTGGCGGGTTGGAAGGTCTCCGGCCTGCCCTGGAGACAGGGATGAGGGAGCTGCGTCCGGACACGTTGGCGGTCCGCGGAGGCCTGACCCGCAGCAACTTCGACGAGACCTCCGAGGGGCTGTTCCTGACCTCGGGCTACGTCTACGCCTCGGCGCAGGAGGCGGAGGCCGCGTTCAAGGACGAGATCGACCGGTTCGTCTACTCCCGCTATGGCAACCCCACGGTCCGCATGTTCGAGGAGCGGATGCGTCTGCTCGAGGGGACCGAGGCGTGCTTCGCCACGGCGACAGGCATGTCGGCGGTCTTCGTCGCGTTGGCCGCCCTGCTCGCCAAGGGCGACCGGGTCGTGAGCGCGCGGGGTCTTTTTGGTTCCTGTTTCGTGATCCTGGACGAGATCCTGCCGCGCTGGGGCGTGGAGAGCGTCTTCGTCGACGGCTCCGATCTCGACCAGTGGGCAGAGGCGTTGTCGGAGCCTGCCGCGGCGGTGTTCTTCGAGTCGCCGAGCAACCCGATGCAGGAGCTGGTGGACATCGCGGCCGTCTGCGACCTGGCGCACGGTGCAGGGGCCAAGGTCGTCGTCGAC
The DNA here is from genome assembly GCA_031406655.1 of Micrococcales bacterium. GTDB lineage: Bacteria > Actinomycetota > Actinomycetes > Actinomycetales > Dermatophilaceae > UBA4719. Next base: position 16,827 of record JANOHS010000142.1, on the reverse strand, counting down.
AACGTGTTCGGCACGCCGGTGTTCTCCAAACCCCTCGAGCAGGGTGCGGACGTCATCGTCTACTCGGCGACCAAACACATTGACGGGCAGGGCCGCACGCTGGGTGGGGCGATTCTTGGGACCTCGGAGTTCATCAACGGCCCGGTCAAGAACCTGATGCGTCACACCGGGCCGTCGATGTCGCCGTTCAACGCCTGGGTGCTGCTCAAGGGTGTGGAGACCCTGTCGCTCCGGGTCGAGCGGATGGCGACCTCGGCGCTGGCGCTGGCTCAGGCCCTGGAGTCACACAAGAAGATCTCGGGCGTGCTCTACCCGTGGCTCGAGTCGCACCCGCAGCACGACCTCGCCCTGAGGCAGATGTATGGCGGGGGGACTGTCGTGACGTTCGAGCTGACCGGCGGCAAGGACGAGGCCTTCCGGGTGATGAACGCCCTTGAGATTGTTGATATCTCGAACAATCTTGGCGACTCCAAGTCATTGATCACCCACCCGGCGACGACCACTCACCGGCGCCTGGGGCCGGAGGGCCGGCTCGCTGTCGGTATCACCGACGGCGTCCTGCGCGTCTCCGTGGGTCTCGAGGACGTCCGTGACCTCGTTGATGACCTCGAGCGCGCCCTCGGCTGACGACCCCCCTGGCCTTGTTGCGCCGAAACCACCGGATGAGGGTCCGAACTGGCCCCCGACGGTGGTTTCAGGGCAACAAGCGCGGGTTTTTCGGCGCTATCGGATGCTCGTGTCGAGGATCCACGGCTGGCCGGGGCGAGCCGGTTTGGTCAGCGTGGTCTCGAAACGCTGGGCCACAACGCTTTCCAGAGCCTTTACGGTCCGCGCGTCGACACCGGTCTCGCACAGATGCCGGGTCACCAGACCGCGGGTGTGCTTGGCCATATGCGTTGCACCCGGGACCCGGATCTGCACCCAGCGGGTGGCGAGATCGCCCTGGGGAACCCACGCTGCGGCATACGTGCTCGAGCGGGCATCGACTATCAGCCCGCGTCCGGCCGCCACCGGGAGCACGGTGGCGAGGGGGGCGCGCCATACGGCTGCCAGCGGACCGAGCTCGCCGAGGTTGACGCCCATGGACAGGCGGTACGGCGGGATCCTGTCGGACGGCCGCAGGGCGCCGAACAGTGCCGAGACGACGACCAGCCACCGCTTGGCCCGTCGCCGGGCGGCCGGGTCCATCGAGGACAGGTCGAGCGCGTCGTAGAGAACACCGATATAGAGATCTGCGACCCGGACGGCCGGCGCAGACCCCAGACGCACGTTGTGGGCGATGTCCGCACGGAGGTTGGCGCTGACTCCCAACATTGCCGGAGCATCCGGGTGGGCGCTGACCAGCGCCAGGGCCTCGGCCACCGCTGCCCGCGTAGGGGCAAGCTCGGGGAAGGAGACGCGCCCGGGGTCGGCGGGCCTGCCGCGGGAGCGTCCGATCTTGGTCTCCGAGGGCGGCAGCAGGATCAACACGTCCCAGAGCGTAGGCGTGCCGGCCACCGACGCACTCCGGGGGTTCTGGCTAGGGTGACTCGCATGTCGCGGCGATGGGTCAATCTGGTCGAGGGCAAGCAGACGCAGGGTTATCCGGCGTTCGAGCACGGTCAGCTGGGCCAGGTTTTCGACGTGGTGCGCGCGGAGCTCGAGGTTCCGGGCAGCTTTTCGCAGGAGGTCGTTGCCGAGGCGCGGGCTGCTGTCAGCGTGGCGGTGCTGCCCCGACGTGACGAGACGGCTGTGCCCTTCCTGACCATCGACCCTCCGGGATCGATGGACCTCGACCAGGCGATGCACATCGAGCGGGTCGGCAAGGGCTATCGGGTCCGCTATGCGATCGCCGACGTCCCGGTCTTTGTCCGGCCGGGTGGCGCCGTCGACGCCGAGGCCCGAAGGCGGGGACAGACGATCTACGCACCGGACCGTCGCACGCCGCTGCACCCGGAACAGCTCAGCGAGAACGCTGCGAGTCTGCTGCCTGACCAGGTGCGCCCGGCGTTTGTCTGGGACATGCAGGTCGACCCTGATGGCGACGGGGTCTCGGTCGACGTCTATCGGGCGTTGGTGAGCAGCAAGAAGCGTCTCGACTACGCGCAGGTGCAGGCGGCCATCGAGCGCGGGAGCGCCGACGAGTGCCTCATCCTGCTCAAGGAGGTCGGCGAGCGTCGCATCGCCATGGAACGGGCACGCGGTGGGGCCAGCCTGCCGATGCCCGAGCAGGAGGTCAGCATCGACGAGGAAGGCCACTACGTCCTTGCCTTCCGCCCGCCCGTGGCCGCGGAGGACTGGAACGCGCAGATCTCTCTGATGACCGGGATGGCTGCCGCCGAGATGATGCTGCAGGCCAAGGTCGGCATCCTGCGCATCATGCCCGAGCCGGACCCCGGAGCCGTCCGGCGTTTCCGCCGCCAGGCCCGGGGGTTGGGGGTCACCTGGCCCGCGGACCTGCGGTATGGCGAGCTGTTGCGTTCGCTGGATCGCACCAACCCCAAGCATCTGGCTCTGATCCATGAGGCGACGTCCCTGTTCCGCGGTGCCGGTTACACACCCTTCGATGGCGTCGTACCAGAGCTGACGGGGCACGCGGCCGTGGCTGCTCCGTACGCACACGTGACTGCCCCGCTGCGCCGGCTCGTCGACCGCTTCGGCCTGGTCATCTGCGAGTCGATCTGCCATGACGCACCGGTCCCGCAGTGGGTGCGGAACGCGCTGCCCTCCCTGCCGGCGATCATGACCACGTCGGATCAGCTGGCCAGTGCCGTTGAGCGAGCGTGCACCAATGCTGTCGAGTCGGCTGCCCTGCAGCATCGTGTGGGCGAGACCTTCCGCGCCACGATCGTCGACGTCACCAAGAACGGCGGGCTGGCGCAGATCAGCGACCCGGCGATCCTTGCTCCGGTGGATGGGGCGTCCCCGGCCGGAGCCGAAGCGATGGTCGAGCTCGTGGAGGCGGATGTCGCGAGGCGCACGGTGCGATTCCGGATCGTGAACGGGCTCACCGCGCGATGAGGAGTCCAACCCTGCCCCGGCTGGTGGCCACCGACCTTGACGGCACTCTGCTGCGAAGCGATGGAACGTGTTCGGAACGCACCCGCAGGACGCTGGCTGCCGTCGAGAGCGCGGGCATCCAGGTGGTCCTGGTGACCGCGCGACCACCCCGCTGGCTTCACGATCTGGCCGAGCTTGTCGGCGAGCACGGAGTGGTCCTTTGCGCCAACGGGGCATTTGTCTACGACGTGCGAGGTCGGCAGGTCCTCGACGAGCGTTGCATGGTAGCCGAGCTCGTCGGGAAGATAGCCGATGACCTGCGAGGAGCGTTGCCACACATCGCCTTTGCTGTTGAGAGCCGGATCGGGTTTGGGCGCGAGCTCGGGTTCCGGGACGCGCTCACCACACCGCAGGACACCACGGCCCGCAGGCTCGAAGAGCTGCTCGAACCGCCACCGGGCAAGATCCTGGCCCGGTGTCACGATGTGCCCGCCGACCGGTTCCTCCGCGTGGTCCAGGATGTCGTCGGTGATCGCGCGGTCGTGTCCTACTCGGGTGCGGCCGGGCTGGCGGAAATCAGTGCACTGGGGGTGACCAAGGCCTCCGCGCTGGGGCACTGGTGTGCCGCGAAAGGCATCGACCCTGCCGACGTGTACGCGTTCGGAGACATGCCCAACGATCTGCCCATGCTCGAGTGGGCTGGCTGGTCCGTCGCCGTCGCGAACGCACATCCAGCCGTTCTCGACTTCGTGGATGAGGTGTGTGCCTCGAACGACGAGGACGGGGTCGCCCAGGTGCTCGAGGCGGCTCTCGCGGGGCTTTCAGAAGACGGCTGAGGGGCGCGTTGAAGTTCGGGTTCGATTGTCGCGCAACGGGATTGGGTTCGTTTAGGACTTGTATTAGTACAGGTGTTCGACTATGCTGGGTTGCATGGTGGCGATGACGGTGGATCAGGCTCGGGCGATGGATGTCGCTGACCTGTCTGTGTCCCTGCTGGGTCGCTCGGACACCGAGCTGTTGGGTGCGGACACCGAGACCGCGGAGGCGTTGGTGGCGGCGGCGCAGCGGGTGATCAACGCGATGAGTGCTGTGCAGGCGGTGGCGATCGAGGCGTGGGGGCGCCGGGAGGGTGAGCAGCTGAGCGTGGACAAGGTGGAGTGGGCGGCGATGTCGGCCGCGGCGGGGTTGGCCACCACGGGCGTGAACGGGGCTCGGCTGCGGCTCCTGAACGGGGTGCCCAAGGATGAGCATGACTTCATGCCGTCCTACCTGGCCCCGGTCCTGCGCCTTTCGCCGCGTTCGGCCGCGCGCCGCTATGGGACGGCCCGGACGCTGGCTCGGTCGCTGCCGGTGACGTTGGCTGCGATGCGGGCGGGGGATCTGGAGCCGCACCGGGTTCAGCAGATCGTCGATGAGGTGCCGAGCAGCGACCCTGCGGTGTGTGCGGCCGTTGAGCGTGTGTTGTTCCCCAGGATCCTGGATGGGCCGTCCTCGCGGGTGGGCATGTTGGCCCGCAAGGCGGTGGCTGCGGCGGATCCGGGCGCGGCGGCGGCGAAGGCTGAGCAGGCCGAAAGGGGCCGGTTCGCCTACGCCGGGCCCAGTGGCCTGCCGGGGTTGATGCGTCTTGAGGCCGAGCTGGAGTCGGGCAAGGGTCGTCAGGTGTGGGCGGCGATCGAGGAGCTGGCTGCCAGCTACCTCAAGGAGGATGTGGCCGCGACCATGGACCAGGCGCGCGCAGACGCCCTGGTGGACCTGGTGCTGGCCAACGCCCAAGTCACCGCGGTGGTTGACCTCGCGTTACCGGCTGGCTTCGCTGCCCGTCCAGCCTGCACGGGCTCGTGCGACGGTTGCGGGCGGGGTCCGGCTCCGCGAGCCGGCAAGCGTGCTGCTGCTCCAGGCGGCCAGTGTGTGAAGTCCGGTGCGCAGCCGGCCGGCTCGGTGGTCGAGGACCGCGTGAGCGCCGCGCTGGTGGACGCCGACCAGGACGCCGGCCAGGATGTCGAGAATGGCGCCGTGATCAGGCTCCTGGCCGGGCTCCCCACGGCTGGGGTCCTGGACCACCGCGTCGGGACCCTGACCTCCGCGACGGTCGAGGCGAACCTGGCCGATCCGGACACCGTGTTCCGCCGGCTCGTCATCGACCCTGACACCGGGTGGCTTGTTGACGCCGGCGCGACGACCTACCAACCCGGCCGGCATCTGGCCCGAACGGTGCGTAAACGGGACTTGTACTGTCGCTTCCCCGGCTGCGCGACCGCGGCCAGGTTCTGCGACCTCGACCACGTCATTCCCTTCCCCGTCGGGCTGACGGTCCTGTCCAACCTGGCGTGCCTGTGTCGCCGGCACCATCGCCTCAAGACTCATGGCCACTGGTCCCTCAGCCTGAGCACCGACGGCCTCTGTACCTGGGTCGACCGACGAACCGGCCAGGTCCACACCACCGAACCCACCGACTACCGCGAGCTCGCCGTCTGAAACCTATCCTCATGACATGGACGTGCGATTCATTGCGAGCTTCTCTGTCATCAGCGCTCACCCCGCCGACGACCACCGCCTTTTCGTGGATGTGCTGGGCCTGCCTCTGCAGCCGCCCGAGTCTGTCGCTGATGCCGACTATGTCTTCTCGGAGGAGATTCCGGGAGCGAAGCACTTCGGTGTGTGGCCACTGGGGGAAGCTGCGCTGGCCTGCTTCGGCCAGGAGACGTGGCCCGAGTCGCACCCTGTGCCACAGGCCACCATCGAGTTCGAGGTCGACGATGTCGAAGCCGCAGCGCATGAGCTGGAAGGTAAGGGGTACAACCTCGTGCACCCGGCACGCACAGAGCCGTGGAAGCAGATCATCGCGCGGCTCCAGACGCCGGATGGGCTGTTGATCGGCATCTGCTTCACGCCTTGGTTGCACGACGCGTGAACGTCAACACCGAAGCGGCATACAGCGCCTATGCTGGTCCCGGATGAGTCGGTCAGACGGTCGCGTCGATGCTGAGGTCCCGGGTTCCGGGTAACGCACATCGCCGAGGAACGTCCGGGCTCCACAGGGCAAGGTGATGGTTAACGGCCATCCGGGGCGACCCGCGGGACAGTGCCACAGAAAACAGACCGCCACGGCGAACCATTCGGCTTCGGCCGGGCAGGCGTCGGGGTAAGGGTGAAACGGTGGTGTAAGAGACCACCAGCACTCCAGGTGACTGGAGTGGCTAGGTAAACCCCACCTGGAGCAAGGCCAGACAGCAAGCGTTCGAGGGCGGCCCGCCCGAGCTTGCGGGTAGACCGCTAGAGGTGCTCGGCAACGGGTACCCGAGATGGATGACCGTCCGTCGCGTGCCGGCAACGGCGCGAGGCGACAGAACCCGGCGTACCGACCGACTCATCCACACGCCGTCAGGTGGTACTCAGGCAGCTCGGTGGCGAAGGTCAGAGCACTCACCACGGTGTCGCTGGTCATGTGCTCGGCGTAGTTGGTGGGCGGGCTCATATCGTCGTTCTCGTCGTACCGGCCCATGGAGTAGTTGTGGCGACCGCGGCCGGTCAGGATGAACCTGGTTCCGTCACCGAGTGAGCGGACGAGCATCGTGCGACCCGACGACATGGTGAGTGCGTCCACCTCGATCCCCTCGAGGTTCAGCTTGGTCGTCAGGACGTCGATCCCGTCCCGGTGCTGCGATTCGCGGGTGTCCATGAGTGTGGTCATCGCGCGGTCCTTTCGTCTGCTTGACGAACTGACTTCAGTGAACCAACCCGGTCAGCAAACTCCGGGCATTAGCCCAGAATCGCCCTACTTGTCCGGCATATGTCAGTTGAAGAGCTGGATCGTGCGCAGCTCTCGCTTGTCGCCCAACGCCGAGGTGTCGAGGGTCGTGGACTGCGAGGACGTGCTCCAGCCTGTCCCGTCCCATGGAGAGTGGGGGGTCTGCAAGGTGACCGGGAGACTGCGGTAGGGGACACTCGCGCCCGGGTGCATCACCCAGTCCCCGGAGTACGGATTCTCCTGTGGTGGGGAGTTGAAGTCCCCCAGCAGGATGGGTTCTGTGCCATCGGCCTCGAGGAAGCTGGCAAAGGGGGGCCTGCCCGTGAAGTGCACGTCGCACCCGGTTTCATTCGTCATGGTGCCGACGAGGGTCGCGGTCGAACCGGAGACCAGGATCTGCGACCGGGCCACTATGGCGCCGTTGCAGTCGCCGGCCCTCTTGCAGGCTGTGGGCGTCGGGCCCGGGGCTCGGAGGCTGTCAGACGGCTGGCACTTGTCGACCTCGAGGTGTCGTTCCCGGTGCCGCAGCTTCCTGATCGCGCCCTGGTACCACCGAGGACGATCCGCGCCCATGTGACCTCCTGTGATCGCGACTCTGTGCCATCAGAACGTATCGCCCGTCCCAGGCCGGAGACTCACCGATCGCGGAGCCATGGCCGATCAACCCGGAACCATGTCCGAATGGACTATGTGGACAGACCGCCGACTGGCCACGGCCCCCGGGTGACGACAGTTGCCCAGGCCGATCGATCCCGGGTGCGCCCAGCGAAGTCAGAACGTAAGGCCGCAGACCGTGGCGAGATACTGCTTGTCGCTGCTGGACGGCAGAAGACTTGCGGAGCCAGCAGGGCGGTGTGCGTTCTGGTAGTCAGACCAGGCGCGAACCTGATCCAGGTACTTCCGGCAGTCCGATTGACTCGGGTTCTCGTCGTCCGCCGGTCTCTTTGCGGCGGCGGGACCGCCCACTACGAAACCCTTTGCGTCCCGGCGGACAGGTGCAGTCTTCGCGGCTACCGGCTGGGGTGAGGTTGCCGCGGCCTTTGCCTTGGCGGGCGGCGTTTGCGGAGAGACCATCGCGTAGGTCTCGCTCGCCTTCTGGCTCGCCCAGTCCGCCCACCCACGGAAGGCGTCGGCGTTGAGGAGGCCACCACCGAGGCCGAAGCCGACCAACCCGGAGAGCATGGCGATCAGGACAGGGGAGGTTCTCCGGCGGTGCGTTCTCCGGCGAGACCGTTTCGCATCGGGCGACGGGCTCGCCTTGGCCTGGTCCGTCGTCTCGCCGCTGGCGGGCTTTGCTGCGGCTCGTCGCTCGACGATCGGCTTGTACTGGTCGGTCCAGCCGTCGCTGTCCCGGTACCGAAGCTGTCCGCTGGCGTAGAACCAGCCCGGTGTGTCCGACCCCATGTGCACCTCCCAGATCACAGTCCCGGCGCTCAGACGGTAGCGGGGCCCGCGGTGCCAAGTCCGGTGAATCGGGAAACTGATAGTCATCTCACTGCGGCGACATCCTGAACGAGACTGACCAGGGACAACGCGAAGATGACCGTCAGGGACAGTCGAGCCAGCCATGGGCCCAACGGATGTTCAAACAACGGACGAGCCGCTTGCTGCCGTCGCAGGACCTCCATGCCGAACCACGCCAGTACGCCGACCAGCAGGACGGGCGCGATGGGCAGCCACAGGATCAACGGAGCGAAGACGGCCAGGCCCGGAGACCGCAAGAAGCGTCCATCGGGCTGGAGCCACCGTTCACAGGCGACTGTGAGGACGGCGGCATACAACCCGGGGATCGCTACGAAGAGCGCGATCGCCAGCCACGTCGGCCGCAGAAAGGTGAAGTCGACTCCCTCGGGATGCACGAGGATCGCGCCCACCACGACGGCGGGTCCGATGGAGATCGACAGGATCTGGAACCATCGCGGACCTATCATCAGGTTGCGCACGACGAGGTAGATGCCGCCGCCGAGGACACCCAGAACCACGGTGACGACAAGAAGGTTCAGCGTCCCGGACACGGTGAGCTGTCCGATCACGAAGCCGTCGTCACTGAGGAGCCCTTCTGACTCAGGGGTGAGTCGCGCGAGCAGCATCATCGCGAGGCGTCCGCCGATCCCGCCGACCATGAGGCCCGACAGAGCGCCGGCCGCAGTGGCGACAGCCAGACGCCGCCCGGCGCGTGACACCTGAGCAGCGGAAGGCCAGCTGGCACGAACCTCGTTCGGGGAGAGAGTAGTCATGACATCGCACCGCCCGTTTGCGCAGAGATGATGGCCAAGCCTCTCACCGGGCGCAGGTCTGGTCCTCGTCCAAACAGCGGAGGACGGGGCCGACTCGGGCCCGCGTGGGGCGAGCGATGCGGGGTTGCTTGTTGTCGGTTTGTCTACGTCAAACGGCTGAGGAAAAAAGTCCGTTCGGACCTATCCTTGAATTGGCAGGTGTGATAAACGCCCCCCGCGAAGGGAGTGTGAGAGATGAAGACCGGAATGTTCGCCTGGCTGATCTGCTCAGCCCTGTGCTTCACCAGTCTCGCCTACGGCCAGCTGGCGTTGTCGGCGTACTTCCTCGTCCTGTCCTGTATCGCTCCGCCGTACCTCGCCAAGGAGCTCCGACAGAGGCGTCGGCGGCGCTTGTAGCCTGACGTCCATGCAGATCACTCACCTGGGGCACTCCTGCCTGCTCGTCGAGACTGGCGGCCAACGCATCCTCATCGACCCCGGGTCCTACTCCATGGGGATCACGGACGTGATCGGGATCGACGTCATCCTGGTGACCCATCAGCACCCGGATCACATTGACCTGCGACGACTTCCGGCGCTATTGGCGGTGAATCCGCAAGCCCGGATATATGCGGAGCCGCAGGCTGCCGCAGTCATGCTGGAGGCGGGGATCGCGGCCGAGGACACGGCGCCGGGGGAGGTGCTTGCCCTGGGGTCGGTGCAGGTCACGCCGGTGGGGAAGAAGCACGCACTGATCAACGAGGCCTTGCCACGGATCGGCAACCTGGGGGTCGTCCTGCGTTCGCAGGGCGAGCCGACCCTGTTCCATCCCGGAGACGCCTATGACGCGGAGCCCGGGCAGGTCGACATCCTCGCTCTGCCGCTGAACGCGCCATGGGCGGCCAGCCGCGACACCGTGGCGTTCGCCCGCCGGATCTCGCCGCAGGCGTGCGTCCCGATCCATGATGCGCTGCTCAGTGTGATCGGTCGCCGGCTCTACCTGTCGCAGGTGCAGTCGCTGGGACCGGAGGGCATGGATATTCGTGATCTCTCGGACGGTGCCGCCGTCGACGTCGGCTGACCGGGGCGCCCGATCGGCATGCGGGGGGCGTCCGGTGTTGTTACCGTCACGGGCATGCCATCTCGGGGAAGCTCAGCGGCGTTGAGCCTGCGCGGCTTGTCCAAGTCCTACGGGTCGACGCTCGCGGTCGACCGGCTCGACCTCGAGGTTCCGCGCGGGTCCTTCTTCGGGCTCGTGGGACCCAACGGCGCCGGCAAGACGACCACTCTCTACATGGCGACCGGGCTGCTGCGGCCCGACGCGGGGACGGTTCACGTTCTGGGGCTCGATGTCTGGTCCGACACCGTCCGTGCCAAGCAGCTGGTCGGCGTCCTTCCCGAGGGGCTGCGGCTCTTCGACCGCCTGACCGGGCTACAGCTCATCTGCTACTCAGGGCTACTGCGCGGCATGGATCGCACGGTGGTCACGAACCGGGCTTACGAGCTGCTCGATGCGCTTGGCCTGGCGGACGCGGACGGGACACTGGTTGTTGACTATTCGGCGGGTATGGCGAAGAAGATCTCACTCGCCTGCTCCCTGATCCATGCCCCGAGACTCCTTGTGCTCGACGAGCCCTTCGAAGCCGTCGACCCGATCTCGGCCTCGACCATCCGGCAGATCCTTGAGGGTTATGCAGCCTCCGGTGGCACGGTGATCCTCTCGAGCCACGTGATGGAGCTGGTCCAGCGGCTGTGTGATCGGGTCGCCATCGTGGCCGAAGGCCGGATCCGCGCGGTCGGCACGCTGGACGAGGTCCGGTCCGGCATGACGCTGGAGGAACGCTTCGTGCACCTGGTCGGCGGGAAGCCCTACGTCGAGGACGGTCTGGCGTGGTTGCGCACATCGTCAGACTGAAGTGGCAGCTTCTGCTCAACGGACTGCGGCGCAGCACCCCGCAAAAGGTGGGGATGATCCTCTCGTCGCTGTATGGGCTCAGTGTGCTCAGCCAGGGGCTGGTGGCGCTCGTTGCCCTGCGGTTCTCACTGCCCAGCGACGTTGCCCGGATCGCGATCACCGTCGGAGGCAGTGGGGTGACCCTTGGGTGGGCACTCCTGCCCGTCATCGCCTATGGCATCGACGAAACCCTCGACCCAGCGCGATTCGCCACCTTTGCCATCCCCCGGCGCCAGCTGGTCCTCGGCCTGCTGTTGTCGTCCCTAGTCAGTGTCCCGGCCGCCGTCACCGCGATCCTGGCGTTCGCGACCGTGATCACGTGGTCCCGTTCCGTCCTCGCCATGCTGGTGGCACCGGTGGCGGCGGTGGTGGCGGTTCTCACCTGCGTTGCCCTGAGCCGGGTGACCTCGACGGCGTTCTCGGCGGTCTTGTCCCGCAACCGACGGGGCAAGGAGGCGGTGTCGCTGGTGATGCTGGTGCTCGCCGTGGGCTTCGCGGTCGCTAGCTCCTCCATCATCGGACGACTCTCGGTGCCCGGGGTCCTGGCCAGGCTGGCAGACGTGCTCGGATGGACCCCCTTGGGCCTGGCGTGGTCCGCACCCGCCGACATCGTCGACGGCGCGATCGTGCCCGGGCTGTTGCGCCTCGTCCTGGCTGTGGTCTTTCTGGTCTTGGCGCTTCTGGCGTGGGACTCCCTGTTGCGGCGCGCCCTGGAGAACCCACGGGCGACGTCAGGCGGCTCGGCTGCCAGCGATACCGGGTTGGGGTGGTTCGGCAGGCTGCCGGCCACGCCCACGGGGGCTGTGGCCGCTCGCTCGATGACCTTGTGGCGCAGGGATCCGCGCTATCTGAGCTCGGCCGCGCTGATGCTCCTGCTGCCGCTGGGCCTGCTGGTCGGTCCGGTCACCGGGGGAAGCAGCACATGGTCGCTTGCCATGGCACCGACGGCTGGGTTCCTCCTTGGCTGGAGCACGCACAACGACATCTCGTATGACGGCACGGCCTTCTGGGGACATGTCGCCACCGGTGTGTCGGGCCGGGCCGACCGCCTCGGGCGGTTGGCGCCGATGGCGGTGGTGGGTTCGCTTCTCCTACCCGGCTACGCCACCCTCGCTGGTGTGGTGACCGGCCGTTGGAGCCTGTGGCCGGCGATGTTCGGGATCGGGCTGGGGTTCCTGCTCACCGGCTTCGGAGTGGCAAGTGTGATGAGCGCGCTCAAGCCCTATCCGGTGCCGGGACCGGGAGAGAACCCCTTCGGCGCCCCGCCGGGTTCGTCCGCCTTGACCGTTGTTCTTCAAGCGATGGCCGGCACGGCGGTCTTCGTCCTGAACGTGCCTCTGCTCGGGTTCGGAGTCGGAGCACTTCTGGGGCACACGTGGATGGGCTGGCTGTGCCTGGGGCTGGCTCTTGTCCTCGGGCCCGCGGCGCTGGCCGTCGGGACGTGGTGGGGGGCGCGCATCTATGAACGTCGTGCGCCCGAGCTGCTCGCAGAGCTGGCCCGCATCCGCTGACCGACGGCCCCCCTCACGATTTTGGGTGAGATGCGTTGTCGGTGGTGACCGGCACACTGTGCGGTATGGCCGAGACCACGGGGACGCGCGCGGGAGCTGTCCGCGTGCGCTTGGACGTCTCGGATGTCCGCGCCCAGCAGCTGCTCTCGGCAGCAGGTGCGCGACGCTTCGCCTACAACTGGGCGTTGGGCCGGATCGTGGCCAACCACGCCCAATGGAAGGCTGAGGAGTCCTACGGTATCGCCAAGGCGGACCGCACCCGCCAGTTCTCGTTCTTCGACCTGGTCAAGATGTGGGACGGCACCAAGGCGGAGTGCGCACCGTGGTTCGGTGAGCACTCCACGTGGACGTTTCGCTACGCCATCAGGGCTGCCGCCCGGGCACAGGCCGACTTCCTGTCCGGGAAGACGAAGTTCCCCAGGTTCAAGGCCCGCAGCCGTGACCGCGCCCGGTTTACCGTCACCGATGGGCTGCACCTGGAGCCGGGCCGTATCCGGGTCTCCAAGTACGGCTGGTTCGCCATTTCAGCGCCGTGCGGCGCGCAGGCCAAGCTGAGACGGCTCATAGCCCGGGGGCGGGCGCTTCTGATGAACGTGACCGTGAGCCAGCATTCGGACGGGCACTGGTACGCGACGGCATGCTTCGAGCGGCAGGTCCGCAGCCGGCCCGAGCAGCACACAGCGCCGGCCGGCCCGGCTGTCGGGGTGGACGTCGGGTTGACGACGGCCGCGGTCGTGGCCACCTCGGCCAAGACTGTCGTGGCCCAGCTCGAGGCTTCCAGAGCCCTGCGAGACTCGCTGGGCAAGGTCAAGCACCGGCAGCGGGACCTCTCCCGCACTCTCAAGGGGTCCGCGAACCGGCGCAAGGCTGCCGGTCGGCTTGCGCGAGCACACGCCAAGGTCGGCGCCCGACGGGCCGCGGCGCTGGGCGCGTTCACTGCCCGCCTGGCCCGGGCGCACGCAGTCGTCGTGGTTGAGGACCTCGCGGTCGCGAACATGCTGGCCAACCACCACCTGGCCGCGGCCATCGCCGATCAGGGCTGGGGCGAGCTTCGTCGCCAGCTCGAGTACAAGACGTTGCGGCACGGCGGCCAGATGGTCGTCGCGGGCCGGTTCTACCCATCCACCAAGACGTGCTCGGGGTGCGGGGCAGTGAAAGCCAAACTGCCCCTGTCCGTGCGCACCTACCACTGCGACGTTTGTGATCTGGTCCTGGACCGGGACGTGAACGCTGCCGTGAACCTCGCAGCCTGGGGCGAACGACACCTAGCAAACCCGGTGTCGGCCAGCCAGGTCGGGGACCGCCACCCGGGCGGCCCGTCAGCCGGAGAACTCCGGCATGCCTGTGGAGGGGACAACGAGCCAGCGCACCGCGTGCTGGCGGGAGTTCCCGACGAAACAGGAACCAGCCTGCTCGCGCACCAGCGCGGCGTAAGTACTGGACTTCCCCGGACAGGGGCGCTTACGACGACAGGTTCGAGATGCTCACCCATCTCACTCAAATCGTGAGGGGGGCCGACGGCTCAGACGTTCGTGGCCAGCCAGGCCGCCCCGATGATGCCTGCCGAGTTCGCGAGCTGTGCGGCCACGATCGGGGCCCGCAGATGCAGGAACGGCAGGAACTTGTCGGCCTTCTTGGACACTCCGCCACCGACGACGATCAGATCCGGCCAGAGCAGGTCCTCGATGTGCGAGTAGTACCGCTGGAGCCGCTCGGCCCACTCCTGCCAGGTGAGCTTCTCGTCGTCCCTGACGTTCCCAGCGGCCCGATCCTCGGCATCGTGTCCGTCGATCTCGAGATGCCCGAGCTCTGAGTTGGGGACGAGTACGCCGTCATAGAGCAGCGCGGACCCGATCCCGGTTCCGAGCGTGGTCATCAACACGAGCCCGCTGGTGTTGCGTGCCGCCCCGAAGTGGAGCTCGCCCACTCCGGCGGCGTCGGCGTCGTTGACCACCGTGACCGGACGACCGAGCTTGTCGCTCAACAGTTTTCGTGCGTCAATCCCGATCCAGGCGGGGTCGATGTTGGCTGCCGAACGCACCACGCCGTTGGCCACCACGGCAGGCAGGGTCACGCCGATGGGGGAGTCGCCGACGTCGTCAGCGAAGTGCTCGGCAATCGGCGCGACGATGGCGGCGACCGCGGCGGGTGAGGACACTTTGGGCGTGTCGATGCGGAGCCTGTCCTGGGCGAACTGGCCGCGGAGCAGATCCACCGGGGCTCCCTTGATGCCGCTGCCGCCGATGTCGATGCCGAGCGGGCGATGGGTGGTGGACATGAGATGCCTTCCCGTTGGGTCAACGTCGACCGGTCTTGCGATCAGGGCAGAGTGAGGATCTCGGAGCCGCTGTCGGTGATCAGGATCGTGTGCTCGAACTGTGCGGAGCGCTTGCGGTCCCTGGTAACCACGGTCCAGCTGTCGTCCCACATGTCCCAGTCGGGAGTGCCCAGGTTGAGCATCGGCTCGACGGTGAACGTCATCCCGGGCTCGATGACTGTGTCGAACTGCGGGGCAGCGTCGTAGTGCGGGATCACGAGCCCGGAGTGGAACGCGGTTCCGATCCCATGGCCGGTGAAGTCACGAACGACCCCATATCCGAAACGCTTGGCATAGCTCTGGATCACGCGACCGATCACGTTGATCTCCCGACCTGGCACGGCCGCCCTGATGCCTCGCATCATGGCCTCCCGGGTGCGCTCGACCAGTTGCCGCGACTCCTCGTCGACATCACCGCAGAGGTAGGTGGCATCGGTGTCGCCGTGGACGCCGCCGATGAACACCGTGATGTCGATGTTGACGATGTCGCCGTCCTCGAGGGGGCGGTCATCCGGGATGCCGTGGCAGATGACCTCGTTGACGCTGGTGCACAGTGACTTCGGATAATGGCGATATCCCAATGTCGAGGGATAGCAGCCGTGGTCGAGCATGAACTCGTGGCCGATCCGGTCGAGCTCGTCGGTCGTGACACCGGGCGCGATGGCCGCCGCGGCGGCCTCCATCGCCTGCGCCGCAAGGCGTCCCGCGATCCGCATCCGCTCGATGGTCTCGGCGTCCTTGACCTCGGGCCCGGTGTACTTCGCGGGACCCGGACGATCGACATACTCGGGCCGCTCGATGGAGGCGGGGACGGCTCGCCGTCCGCTGAGGGCGCCGGGAGCGACGCTGGCGTAGGTGATCGGCATACGGTGGAGTCTAGGCAAGGCAACGGCGCTGACTCACATGGAGGTTTGCCATGGCGTTCTGGTTCAACGTGCGGACCGGACTGGTCGAGGACGATGCCCACAAGAGTCCGATGGACAGGCTGATGGGGCCCTTCGATACCCACGAGGCGGCGGAGCAGGCGCTCTCGCACGCTCGTGAGAACACCGAGCGGTGGGACGCGCAGGACAAGGAGTGGGACGACGACGGGCTCGAGGACTGACCAGGCGCCCGCCGCCGCCCAGGCCTCAGGTGGTAGCGCCGCCGAGCTGGCCCAGAGCGTCCTCCCAGCGTCGCTGCAGGCTCTGGCTGAGCGCCACGTCCGGGAGGTGCTCGTGTCTCAGGTCCAGGCGGGTGCCTTCTCCTTCAGAGGTGAGCTGCAGGTCGACGATCGTCGCGGGGGCGTGCTCGTCGGCGTGCCATGAGAGGCGGACCTGCTCCATCGGGTGGTAGCTGCGCACCACTCCGTAGCTGCCGTCCGCACTGCGCCACGGCTCTCCCTTGGTGCCGAGATGGGCACCGCTGCCAAGGAGGGCCTCCGCGCCGGCAGGTGTGGTCAGGACCTGCCAGACCTTGTCGATGGGATGGGGCACCACCCGGCTCACCTCGATCGCGGGGGCGCCCAGCGCGCTGTCTGTCGGAACCTCGTGGGACTCTGTTGCTGTCATCGCGTCCTCGATTCACTCCGTCCGGACCGGGCGGACGGCTGGTGGTATGTCCAGAGTGCCAGCACACCAAGATCGCGACGATTGCACAATCCCCGGCGCCCGGTTCTTTCTCACATCTGTCAGGAAGTTTTGCAACGAGTCTTTCGAAAGAGTACTTTCGATGCATGCCCTACCCACAGCGCAAGGTGAAGGACCCGCGATCGCTCCGAGCTCTGGCCCATCCGGTGCGTCTTGGGATCATGGAACAGCTCACGGTGCACGGTCCGATGACCGCGACCGAGCTCGCCGACCGGCTCGAGGAGACGCCCTCGAACTGCTCGTGGCATCTGCGCAAGCTGGCCGAGCATGGTTTCGTCGAGGAGGCCGAGGGCGGTCTCGGGAGAAGGCGACCCTGGCAGATTGTCGGTCTGGGCATGCAATGGGGCGATGTCGACGAGTCGCCCGAGCTGGCCCGCGCCGGTGAGGCGCTCAGTGCGCTGATGATCGACCGAGAAGTGGCTCGACTGGCCAGGGCACGGGCGAGGCGTCGCGAGGACACCCCGCCCTGGCAGG
>JANOHS010000137.1:0-2167 GCA_031406655.1 Micrococcales bacterium | reverse complement strand
CGATCTCAGCCACAGTCAGCCCGCCGAGGAGGCGGAGCGTCAGCGCGATCCGCGCCTCCGGTGCGAGCGCCGGGTGGCAGCAGGTGAACAGCAGCCGCAACCGGTCGTCCTCGACCGGTCCGGTGTGCTCGTGGGGAGTGTCGTTGTGGGCTGGTGACATGGGTGAAGACATGAAGGCCGCCTGGTGCAACGCGCCGCGCTTCTTCTCGCGGCGGATCCGGTCGATCGCGCGGTTGCCCGCGGTGGTGGTGAGCCAGCCGCCGGGGTTGGGGGGTACGCCGGACTCCGGCCACTTCTCCAACGCGGCCAAGAGCGCCTCACCCGCCGCCTCCTGCGCGATGTCGATGTCACCGAATCGGCGGACGAGCGAGGCGATCAGGCGGCCGTACTCCTCGCGGAAGACCCGCTCGACGGCCGCCGTTTCGCCCTGCATCGATCAGTCGACGTTCGGGCCGGCTCAGGCGAGGCCGTCGAACGGACGGACCTCGACCTTGCCCCGGCAGGCCTTGGACCCGTCGGCCGCGAGCTTGAGCGCCACGTCGAGGTCGGGCGCGTCGATGACCCAGAAACCCCCGATGACCTCCTTGGTCTCGAGGTAGGGGCCGTCGGTCATCACCGGCGTCTCACCCCGGCCGTCGACGACGGTCGCGGTCGATGCCGACTGAAGCCCACCGCCGAAGACCCAGTAGCCATCGGCCTGAAGCTTGTCATTGAAGACGCCGGTCGCGGCGAACGCCGCCTCCATCTCCTCCTTGGAGCCGTAGCTGCCGTAATCGCCCATCTCGGCGGGGCCGTGGACGGCCAACAAGTAGTGCGTCATACCAGATCTCCTCAGTTCCGGGCGGTCCCGATGACCGCCTTCCACCCTCACCACGAACGGCATCGCGCCGATACGACAACCTGCCACAGAAGGCCTTGCGATCGGGTCCCTAAGTAACGGACCACGCGCGCACCCCGCGGCGGTCGCGGCAACGGTCAGGAGATCGCGGCATTCACGAGCTCGACGACCCTCTTCTCCACCACCGGACTCCACTTCAGCAGCGCGTACGACACCGGCCAAAGGTCGCCGTCGTCGAGATTCGCATCCTCCTGGAAGCCCAAGGTCGAGTACCGATACTTGAACTTGCCCGCGTCCTGGAAGAAGACGACCACCTTGCCGTCCGCGTTCGTGTAGGCGGGCATCCCGTACCAGGTCTTGGGCGACAGCTCGGGGGCCGTCGCAGTCACCGTCACATGCACGCGCTCGGCGAGCGCACGATCCTCCGGCACCATCTCCGCGATCCTGTCGAGGACCGCCTGCAGGCCGTCAGCCCTCTTGGCGCCCTTCTTGCCCTCGGCGCGCAGCTCGGCGGCGCGCTCCTTCATCGCGGCGCGCTCTTCGGCGCTGAAACCGTCGGACTCGTTCTCGGCCTTCTTCGCGGGCATTCTGGGGCTTCCTTTCGACGCTCGTCGGCTCGGCCTGATGCCGACCTTCCGCAGAAAGGCTAGGCCCCGGCCGCACCATGGCGCTTCTCGATTCCTGATCAGTTCAGTAGACGGAACGCCGCCGCGTCACCTCAGGGTCGTCGGATCAAGCCGGAGCGGCTGGTCGCCGCCAGGCTGGCTCGGGTCGGCGAACACCAGGCCATCGGCGGTGAGTTGCGGCACGTGCGAAAAGATCGCCGCCGGGGAGGAGTCGTTCAGACGCCAGCTCCCGGGTCGACCGGCGAAGGCCTGCGGCGCTTCAGTCGCGAAGTATTCTGGGTGCGGGAACACGACGACAGTCAGCGCACCCGTGGACCGGTCGACGCGACACACCATCGAGTTGGGGAGCCCACCGTCCCCTTGCCGGCCGCAGTAGACGGCCTTCGGGGTGACCAGCAGCCACTGCGGCGGCACGCCACGGAACGGGTAGGCGCGCAGGATCCGGCTTCGGTCCGGCGTCAGCAGCAGCAGCTCGCCGTACTCGGTCAGCAGCCCCGGATGCGCAGAATCGTCATAGTTTGGAGAACGCTCGGCTCGGGAAACCAGCCACAGCCCTTCGGGAGTGGACGCCTGGGTGGTCGCAACGGGCCAGCTGGCAGGGTCGGGTTGGAAGACCCGGACCCCGATGGGCAGGTCCGCGACCGCAGGGTCGATGCCGTAGACGAGTGCGTCCGCGGTGGACTGGCTGGCCGACAGTGAGGCC
>JANOHS010000124.1:0-2002 GCA_031406655.1 Micrococcales bacterium | reverse complement strand
CGTTGCGGCACAGCTGAACCGGGAGTACGGCGCGAGTCTCACCGAGCACCGGGACGAGGACGTCGACCTGCGGGTGACCGTCGATCGTGCCCGGCTGCGCCTGGCCAGCCATGTCAAGGGCGGGGCGCTCCCCGGTAGCGTCCTGCGTCGCCGGCTGGAGCTGCTGGGCGAGACGGACAGCCTGCGCTGGCTCCGCCAACCTGGCAGCGCAGTGAGCGTCCCGGGGCCTGTCGTGGCTGCAGCGCCGGCACCTCAGGCGATGCGGGTCGAGCACCGGGGAGGGGACCAGTTCGACATCAGCGTGCGCGGCCACATCGTCACAGTCGACCAGCCCGTCAAGGACGGTGGCGCTGACACCGCCCCCACACCCACCGAGCTGTTCATCGCGAGCCTCGCCTCGTGCGTGGCCTTCTACGCTCGCCGCTACCTGGCCCGGCACGACCTGCCGACGGAGGGTCTGGCTGTGGAGGCCACCTTCGACATGGGATCCAAACCCGCTCGCGTCTCGGGGATCCAGGTGCGTCTCATCCTCCCCGACGGTGTCCCGCCGGAACGTCGCGACCCGTTGCTTGCCGTCGCCTCCCACTGCACCGTTCACAACACGTTGACGACGACTCCTGAGGTGTCCATCACGCTTGCGCCTTGATTTGATAGGTGTCAATATTGATGTATGTCGAAACAGGGCCTTCTGCTCGAGCGGACCGAGCCGTGCTGCACCCCCTTGGTTCGGGAGCCTCTGAGCAAGGAGTGGGCCGGCGACCTGGCCCTGATGTTCAAGGCCCTGGGTGACCCGGTTCGGCTGCAGCTGCTGAGCCGTGTGGCTAGCAGCGCCGGGGGCGAAGCCTGCGTCTGCGACCTGTCCACCGGGTTCGACGTCACCCAGCCGACGATCTCCCACCACCTCAAGGTCCTGCGCCACAGCGGGCTGCTGGAGTGCGAACGGCGCGGCACCTGGGTCTACTACCGGGTGGTGCCATCGGCGCTGGCCCAGCTCTCCGCGGTGCTGGCGTGAGCGCTCCCGTGCGGACTCCAGCCACCCCGGCGGGCGCCGTGGTCGGCAGGCTCTCCACCCTCGACCGGTTCCTGCCGGTGTGGATCGGCGTGGCCATGGTCGTGGGCCTGCTGCTGGGCCGCGGTGTCCCCGCCCTCGAGGACGCCCTGCAGGCGGTTCAGGTGGACGGGATCAGCCTGCCGATCGCCATCGGGCTGCTGGTCATGATGTACCCGGTGCTGGCCAAGGTCCGCTACGACCGGCTCGACTCGGTCACTGGCGACCGTCGGCTGCTGGTCAGCTCGCTGCTGCTGAACTGGGTGCTCGGCCCGGCACTGATGTTCGCCCTGGCCTGGATCTTCCTGCCCGACCTGCCGGAGTACCGCACCGGGCTGATCATCGTCGGCCTGGCTCGCTGCATCGCCATGGTCATCATCTGGAACGACCTGGCCTGCGGTGACCGTGAGGCCGCCGCCGTGCTGGTGGCGCTCAACTCGGTCTTCCAGGTGGTCGCCTTCGCCGGGCTGGGCTGGTTCTACCTCAGCGTCCTGCCGGGCTGGCTGGGCCTCGACCAGACCGGCATCAACGCCTCCACCTGGGACATCGCCCGCAGCGTGCTGATCTTCCTCGGCATACCCCTGCTTGCCGGGTTCCTGTCCCGGCGCCTGGGGGAGAAGGCCAAAGGCCGCACCTGGTATGAGGACTCGTTCATCCCCCGCATCGGGCCGTTCGCCCTCTACGGGCTGCTGTTCACCATCGTCGTGCTCTTCGCCCTGCAGGGCGACGCCATCACCAGCAACCCCCTGGACGTCGTGCGGATCGCGCTGCCGCTGCTCGCCTACTTCGCCGTGATGTGGGGCGGCGGGTACGCCCTCGGCGCTGGCCTGGGCCTTGGGTACGAGCGCACCACGACCCTGGCCTTCACCGCCGCGGGCAACAACTTCGAGCTGGCCATCGCCGTTGCCATCGCCACGTTCGGGGTGACCTCCGGGCAGGCCCTGGCCGGGGTCG
>JANOHS010000108.1:0-1702 GCA_031406655.1 Micrococcales bacterium | reverse complement strand
CACGTCGCTGACCGGCCCCTGCGGGGCGCTGGTCGGCACGGGTCCCAACCAGATCCCGAGCCCGCTCGTCTCAAAGGGGCTACGGACAGTCGACGGGTCCTGCAACAACCTCCAGCCCGGCCAGGAGACCTTCGGCGCTGCCGATCAGCTGTTCCCACGCCTGGGCTCCAAGCAGTTCAGGCCCGCTGAGGGCCGTCCGGCTGACTTCTTCTTCCCCGGGGATCCTGGCACAACATCGTCGTCCTACGCGCAGAAGAAGGGGTCCGTCTTCGACTCGCAGCCCCGCATGATCAGCAACTTGATCGTGGACCAGACCTCCACCAACCCTGCCGCGATCGCAGCGGCCGGCAACCCGGTCAGGACCCAGGGGGCCACAGGTGTCGTGCCCTGCACCACAGACCCTGATCCGCTGGCAGTCCCGCCAGTAGTCGGGGTTCCCTTGGGTTGCACTCCGTCAAACCAGACCTTGTTCATCCCGAACGTGACCACGGACGTCGGCCTCTCGCCGCCGTACAACTCGCTGTTCACCATCTTCGGTCAGTTCTTCGACCATGGCGTGGACCAGACCGTCAAGGGCGGAGGCACGGTCTTCGTTCCCTTGCAGGCCGACGACCCGCTGATCGCGGGCCCGGACCACATCTTCGGCAACGGGGACGACCTGCCCGTCAACCTGCGCTTCATGGTGCTGACCCGGGGCCAGAACCAGCCCGGCGCCGACGGCGTCGCGGGTGACGTCCTGCCGACAACCACCCCCCTGACCCAGTGCACGTCGCTCAACATCCCCGCGGGCTGCGACGAGAGCATCGACGACATTCAGGATGCGGAGAACACGGACTCGCCCTGGGTCGACCAGAGCCAGACGTACACCTCTCACGCGTCACATCAGGTCTTCCTTCGCGAGTATGTGAACAACACTGCCGGGCGCCCGGTCTCGACCGGCAAGCTGCTCGGCGGTAGTACCCCCGCCACCGCTGGAGGCATTGCCAACTGGGCGGCGACCAAGGCGCAGGCCGCCTCTCTACTCGGTCTTCTGCTGAGCGACCGCGACGTGACGAACGTCCCGATGATCTCGGCTGACCCCTACGGGAACTTCATCCGCGGACCCGCCCGAGGACTGCCGCAGTACGTGACATCCAGCGGCCTGGTCGAGGGCAACACCGCTGCCCCAGTTGCGGTCCCGGCGAATGCCTTGCACTTCGACACCCCGTTCCTGACGGACATCGCGCACAACGCCGACCCGTCACCGAACCAGGCCGGCATCGCGCCAAGACCGGACACCGCGGCGGACTTCCTGTCCGGCGTTGACGGTGCGTCGGCCGACTTCGCAAGCCAGCCGGCCGGAACGTACGACGACGAGATGCTCAACGCGCACTTCGTCTGTGGTGACGGCCGGTGCAACGAGAACATCGCACTCACCGCCGTCCACCAGATCTTCCACTCCGAGCACGACCGTCTGATTGGTGACATACAGGCCAAGCTGGACGCCAACCCGACACTCCTCGCGGAGTACCAGGACGTGCTCGACCCGGCGAACCCCACCGACCCTCCGCATGCGTTCACCTTCACCTATGGTGAGCGTCTCTTCCAGGCGGCGCGCTTCGTCACGGAGATGGAGTACCAGCACCTGGTGTTCGAGGAGTTCGCTCGAAAGATTCAACCGGCGATCAACCCCTTCGAGCCGTTCGCCTTCACCCAGACCGAG
>JANOHS010000617.1:0-5772 GCA_031406655.1 Micrococcales bacterium | reverse complement strand
GGCTCTCTTCTACGGTGGTGTGACCCAGATCTTCGCGGGCATGTGGGAGTTCCTCAAGGGCAACACCTTCGGCGCCCTCGCGTTCAGCTCCTACGGCGCTTTCTGGATGTCACTCTGGTACATCTTCGTGCACGTAGACCTGGCACCGGCCGACAAAGCCGGGGCCATGGGAATCTTCCTGCTCGCCTGGACCATCTTCACGATCTACATGACCGTGGTCGCATCGCGGATCACCGGCCTGTTGTTCGGGCTGTTCGCGGTGCTGTCGGTCACCTTCGTCTTCCTGACGATCGGGGCGTTCGCCAGCGCTCCGGCCATGACCACCCTCGGCGGCTGGCTGGGTCTGGTCACCGCCTTCGTGGCGTGGTACGCCTCGTTCGCAGGCCTGTTCAACGGCACCGTAAAGCGCGTCGTCATGCCGACCTGGCCGAGATAGCAGCAGCGCTTGACCTGAGGGGCCCGTTGTCAACCGACCGGGCCCCTCAGGCGTGTTTGCGGTGTCCCGAAGGAGGACATCATGAACGTCAACCGTCGCACCACAGGTCTTGTCCGCCCGCTCGTCCTTGCAGTCGCCTTCGCCGGTGCACCGACCGTGGCCCTGGCCGCAGCGTCGACCGCCACCGCAGCCAGCTGCGCCACGACCACCGCCCACTGGGGGTCGCTGGCCAAGTCCGTCAACCGCCTGACAGCGGCACCGATCACGAACGTGCGTGCGGGCCGACACGCCTGCTTCGACCGGCTGGTCGTCGACCTCAGGGGCAAGGGTGCCGGATACACGGTCCGCTACGTGCCCCAGGTCCTGAACCAGGGCCAGGGCGCGGTCGTCCCCCTGCGCGGCGCCGCCAAGCTGGACCTCGTCGTCAAGGCTCCGACCTACGACATCAACACCGGTGCCGCGATCTACAACCCCGCCAACAGCCGTGAGCTGGTCAGCGTGACCGGGTTCTCGAGCTTCCGCCAGATCGCGTCCGGCGGTTCCTTCGAGGGATACACGACCATCGGCGTAGGCGTCCGCGCACGCCTGCCGATGAGGGCCTTCATCCTCGACGGCCCCGGCGCCGGTAGTCGACTCGTGATCGACGTCGCCCACCGCTGGTGAATTGAGCCCCCGGCATACAGTCCTGGCATGGAGCTCATGGCCCGCCCGTACGGACACCCCGACGTCGTCGCGCTGACCGACCAGGTGCAGGCGCACTACCGCGAGCTCTACGGCGGTCCGGGCGACGAGAGCCGGGTGGAGGAGGACGACTTCGAGGCACCCACCGGGCACTTCGTGGTCGGCTACGTCGATGGCGTACCCGTCGCCATGGGTGGCTGGCGGCGGCTGGGTCAACGCCCCGGTCTGCCCTCCCCGAACACCGCAGAGATCAAGCGCATGTATGTCGCGTCCCCGGCCCGTGGGCGCGGACTGTCGCGCATCGTCCTGGCTGAGCTCGAGAGCAGTGCGCGCGCCGCCGGCGTCGACTGGCTGGTCCTGGAGACCGGGCGCCCGCAGAAGAGCGCGATCGGGCTGTACCGCTCGTCGGGGTACAGCGAGGTCGACGGCACGCCGTACGGCCACTATGTCGGCGAACCCGATGCCGTCCACCTCGGCAGGCCACTGGACTGAGCACGATGTTCGGCAGCATGACGACCGCTCATCGCCACAAGTGCCCGCCGGACGCCCGGGCATCACGTTGGCCTTGAAGCGCGGGCGATTACCCGGTTGAGTATGCCCTTAACGCCCGCCTGTCATCTGGAGGATGCTGTGGCCAACGAAACCCTTGAGAACCTGTCCCACGAGGACCGCGAGTTCCCGCCCAGTGCGGAGTTTGCTGCGCAGGCCAACGGCCAGGCCTCGCTCTACGACGAGTCCGCCAAGGACCACGAGGCGTTCTGGGCTGACCAGGCGCGGTCGTACGTGACGTGGAGCAAGGACTTCGACCAGACCCTCGACTGGAGCGATGCTCCGTTCGCCAAGTGGTTCGTCGGCGGCGAGCTGAACGCGTCGTACAACTGCGTGGACCGACACGTCGAGGCAGGCAAGGGCGACAGGGTCGCCATCCACTTCGTCGGCGAGCCCGGCGACACGAAGGACATCACGTACGCCGACCTGTACCGGGACGTGCAGAAGGCCGCCAACGCGTTGCTGGACCTGGGAGTCGCCAAGGGTGACCGGGTGGCGATCTACCTGCCGATGATCCCCGAGGCAGCGATCGCGATGCTGGCCTGTGCCCGCATCGGAGCGCCGCACTCGGTCGTGTTCGGCGGGTTCTCCGCAGAGGCACTTCGGTCCCGCATCGCCGACGCCGGGGCCAAGGTCGTCATCACCGCGGACGGCGGCTACCGCCGCGGCAAACCCTCGGCGCTCAAGCCGATGGTCGATGAGTCCATCTCGGGCCAGACCACGGTCGAGAAGGTCCTCGTGGTCAGGCGCACGGGTCAGGATGTCGCGTGGAACGACCAGCATGACGTCTGGTGGCACGAGGCCCTGGATCGCGCCGCGGCCACCCACGTCCCCGTCGGCCACGACAGCGAGCACCCGTTGTTCATCCTGTACACGTCCGGGACCACTGGCGCGCCCAAGGGCATCCTGCACACCACCGGCGGCTATCTGACCCAGTGCGCCTACACGAACGCCGTCATCCATGACGTCCACCCCGAGACGGACGTGTTCTGGTGCACCGCCGACGTGGGCTGGGTGACCGGCCACAGCTACATCGTCTACGGACCGCTGGCCAACGGCGCGACGCAGGTGATGTACGAAGGCACCCCGGACACCCCGCACCAGGGGCGCTTCTGGGAGATCATCGAGCAGCAGAAGGTGAGCGTCTTCTACACGGCGCCGACCGCGATCCGGACGTTCATGAAGTGGGGCGAGGAAGTCCCCGCCAAGTTCAACCTCAAGACGTTGCGACTGCTCGGCTCGGTCGGCGAGCCGATCAACCCCGAGGCGTGGATGTGGTACCGCCGGGTGATCGGCGGCGACCAGACCCCGATCGTCGACACGTGGTGGCAGACCGAGACCGGCGCGATCATGATCAGCCCGCTGCCCGGAGTCACGTCGACCAAGCCCGGCTCGGCCCAGATCGGCGTGCCCGGGATCGGCGTCGAGGTGGTTGACGACCTCGGGAACCCGGTGCCCAACGGCTCGGGCGGCTACCTGGTCCTGACCAAGCCGTGGCCGGCGATGTTGCGCGGCATCTGGGGTGACCCGGAGCGCTACAAGGAGACCTACTGGTCGCGGTTCCCCGGTCTGTACTTCGCCGGCGACGGCGCCAAGAAGGACGAGGACGGCAACCTCTGGCTGCTCGGCCGCGTCGATGACGTCATGAACGTCTCGGGACACCGGCTGTCGACGACCGAGATCGAGTCGGCCCTGGTCTCCCACCCCAAGGTTGCCGAGGCCGCTGTCGTTGGCGCCGCGGACGACATGACCGGTCAGGCGCCCTGCGCGTTCGTTATCCTGCGGACCGGCAGCGAAGAGGGGACCGACATCGTCAAGGAGCTGCGCGACCACGTGGCCAAGGAGATCGGCCCGATCGCCAAGCCCCGCCAGATCATGGTCGTCTCCGAGCTTCCCAAGACCCGCTCCGGCAAGATCATGCGCCGTCTGCTCAAGGACATCGCCGAGAACCGCGAGGTCGGCGACGTGACAACCTTGGCCGACTCCTCGGTGATGGACCTGATCAAGACAGGTCTCAGTGGAGGAGCCGGCGAGGGCTAGCTGAGGCCGGTTTGCTCACTTGAGGCCGGTTTGCTCAGTTCAGGCCGGTTCCTGGGCCCGGAATGCCACCCGGGAACGGCCTGAACTGAGCAAGGGTCCGGTGGGCGACCAGGGTGCCGGATCAGCGCCGGCGCCCGCGAAGGCGCAACCGCACGTTGGGCAGCTCGGGGGCCCTCAGCCGCTCCGGGCCGGGATAGTGCGACACCTCGCCGAACCTCGGGTCGCCGCCGGTGTTCCACTGCAACCTCGCCTGCTCGACCTCCTCGTGCGAACGGGCGACGAAGTTCCACCACATGACGATCTCCTCCTCGAACGGCGTGCCGCCCAGCAGCAGCACCCGGGCGTCAGCGGTCAGCTCCATATCGAGGTGGTCGCGGTCGGTGCCCAGATAGATCGCCTGACCGGCCTGGACGTCCTCGCCACAGACCTGCACGGCACCTGACAGCGGCACCAGCAGGTGCTCGTATGTCGGATCGAGCGGTACGCCGCCGGCTCGCCTCTGCGGGGACTCGGGTGAGAGCTCAACCCCCAGTAGCGGAGTCACCCCCTGCGCGGTCGCCGCCGTCCTACCCATGCGGCCGACGAAGACCCTGGCCCGCAGACCTGCGGTGTCCCGGATCGGCGCCGGCTCGTGCAGGACGAAGGAAGGATCGCCGTGGCGAGCCGACTCCGGCAGCGCCACCCAAAGCTGGGCGCCGTGCAGCACCGGACCATGCTCCTCCGGAGAGTTCTCCGAGTGTGCAATTCCCTTGCCAGCATTCATGACTGCGACGCGCCCAGGTTCCACGAGTGCCGTGCTACCAATGCTGTCGCGGTGCAGCACAGTGCCCTGGACCAGCCAGCTCACGGTCTGCAGCCCCATGTGCGGATGGGGCGCGACCGACATACCGCCCTGGTCGTGCACGTCGGTGGGGCCGAACAGGTCCACGAAGCACCAGGCCCCGACCATCCGTCTGACCTTGTGCGGCAGGAACCTCAGCACCTCGTTGCGCGGGCTGATCATGGCGTGCATGGCGTCGTAGACCTGGGCCTCACGTCCGTGTGAGGACGGGTCGTCGCTGCATTCCTTGTAGACGTCGGCGATGGTGTTGCTCATGCCTCGAGGCTAGAGCCGGACCCGATAGAATGGCCATGGTGTGCCGGGAAGTCTGGTCGGCGAGACGTCCGAACGACCCCGAAACGCAAAGGTGCGGCACCCCGTGAGCGTCACTCCCCCTCCGATCCGACGCCTGTTCCGGCGGTCAAGCTGGATCGAGGTCCAACACGTCACGAGTGCCCTGCGCACCGAGACGGTCGGCGGTGCTCTTCTGCTCGCCGCCGCCGTGTTGGCCATCGTCTGGGCGAACTCCCCCTGGTCGGACGGCTATGACGCCCTGCGGGATCTCGAGCTCGGGCCCCAGGCCCTGCATCTGCGGCTCTCCCTGGGTCAGTGGGCAGCTGACGGCCTGCTCGCAGTCTTCTTCTTCGTCGCAGGGCTGGAGCTCAAACGCGAGTTCGTGGTCGGCGACCTCAAGGACCCGGCGAAGGCCGCCTTGCCGGTGGCCGCCGCGATGTGCGGCGTCGCCGTTCCGGCCGTCCTCTTCGTCGCCGTGGCCGCGGGCGTGGGCGGCGGCGCCAGTGGGGACCTGCTCGCGGGATGGGCCATCCCCACCGCGACCGACATCGCCTTCGCGTTGGCCGTGCTGGCAGTCCTGGGCACCCACCTGCCCTCAGCCCTGCGGTCCTTCCTGCTGACCTTGGCGGTGGTGGATGACCTGGTGGCCATCACCATCATCGCCCTCTTCTACACCGACAGCCTCGACCTCACATCTCTGCTGCTCGCGCTGATTCCGTTGGCGTTGTTCGGTTTCCTCGTTCAGCGGCGAATCACATTCTGGTGGCTGCTCGTGCCCGTTGCCGTGGCCGTCTGGGCGTTGGTCCACGCGTCCGGCATTCACGCGACAGTCGCCGGTGTCCTGATGGCGATGCTCGTTCCGGTGCGCCGCAGCCCGGGCGAGGACGACTCGAGCCCCGGCCCGGCACGGCGGATCGAGCACCTCATCCGCCCGCTGTCAGCCGGGTTCGCC
>JANOHS010000487.1:0-2274 GCA_031406655.1 Micrococcales bacterium | reverse complement strand
CCTGTACCCCGGGTGGAACGGGCTGGAGCGCGCGGTTGCTGACCTCCACGACCAGGTCCTGGCCCCGCTCGCGCGGGGCGGGCGTGCGGCATACCGGCGTTGGGACTGGGAGCTCGACCGGTATGCCGAATGGCGCGATCTGCCGGCGACAGACCTCTTGGTCGTGGAGGGTGTGGGCTCGGGCGCGGGACCCGCAGCTGCCCTCGAGTCGGTGCTCATCTGGCTCGAGGCCGACCGCACCGTCCGTTTTCGCAGAGGCATGGAACGTGACGGCGAGTCCTATCGCCCCCACTGGGAGCGCTGGGCCGCCCTCGAGGATGCGCTGTTCGCCAGTGACGGGACGCGTGGGCGGGCGGACCTCATCATCAACACCGCGCCATGACAGGGCACCCAGCCTTTGCCGACCAGCGGGCCGATGACGTGCCCCGCCTGCCGCCGGTGTGGCTCATGGCGCTGGCGCTGGTCGCCGTCTCGGCGAACCTGCGAACGGCCATCGCGAGCGTTCCGCCCCTGGCCAAGGCCATCGCCACCGACCTGGACCTGTCCAGCGCGGCGATCGGAGTGGTCACCACCCTGCCCGTGCTCTGCATGGGGCTGTTGGCGCCCGCGGCGCAGCGGCTGGGAGAACGCGTCGGTGCTGCCGCCTCCGTCCAGATCGCGATGGGCGCGGTCTTCGCGGGCGTGCTGATGCGCTGGTGGGGCGACCAGCTCTGGGCGCTGTATGCAGGAACGTTCATCGCCGGCTTCGGCATCGCCGTGGCCGGAACCCTGCTCCCCCGGCTGGTCAAGACCGTCTTCCCCCCGGAACGCACCGGGACGATCACGGGCCTCTACATGCTGGCGATGATGGGCGGAGCCGCAGCTTCGTCGGCACTGTCGGTGCCGCTCGCGGCCCGGTTCGGATCCTGGCAGGGCTCCCTCGCATCGTGGGGCATCCTTGCGGCAGTCGGGGCGCTCGCCTGGGCACCGGTCACCCTCAACCTCTCGGCGTACAAGGCGGCCAACCCCGACGCCGCCACAAGCCATGGACTCCCCTGGCGCCATCCGACGGCGTGGCTGGTCGCGGCTTACCTCGCCGTTCAGTCGTGGCAGTTCTACTCCTGCCTGGCCTGGATCGCTCCCTCATACGTCGCCCGGGACTGGGATCCCGCGACGGCCGGTTACCTGCTCTCGGCGTTCGGCGGCGCCCAGCTTGTCTCTGGGCTGCTCGGGCCGGTGCTCACCGACAGGATCCACGACCACCGTGCCGTGTTGATGCCCGCCGCCGCCCTGGGCCTCGTGGGCATGCTTGGCCTGCTGCTGGCACCTGATGTCGCGGCATGGGCGTGGGTGGTCGTGCTCGGGCTCGGGCAGGGCGCTGCCTTCTCACTCGCCCTGGTCCTGCTGGTGGACTATGCCGAGACCCCCGCCGGCAGCGGGCGGCTGACCGCCATGGCCTTCTTCGTGAGCTACACGATCGCGTCCCTGGGGCCCACGGTCACCGGAGCCCTGAGAGATCTCACCGGCAGCTTCCGGGTGATCTGGCTGCTGATGGCCGTGATGATGCTGGTACAGATCGCACTGGCGCTCCAGATGAGACCGGGTCTGCGCAAAGTGCCCTGAGCCTCAGCCAGGGGGGCGCGGTCGGCTGTGGACCTGCACGAGCGCAGACAAGCGCGCGGCCTCGGAGCGGCCAAAGGCGCCATCAGCCTTCTGGATCGCCATGACCGCAACGGTATCGGTGTCATCGAGGTCCACACTGACCCATGGCGCACCGCCTCCGAACAACACACGGACGATCTGCGCCCACTCGAGCGTGCGGGTGGTGAGCAGGTTGCGGATCACCAGACCCTGCGTGGACGGGATGGCCCGGATCGAGGCGAAGCGCCAAAGCAGCGCCGAGACGGCGGCACCGCAGGAGACCAGGAGCAGCCGGTCGAGGACGCCCCAGCCACCGAAGAGAGGATCCACCCTGGGCAGCGAGATCGCGCCACCGGTGAAGATGAGCATGGACAGGGCCGCCATCGTCGCGGCGACCCGTCGTCCGCGCCGGGGGCGGAAGACGGCGTACGGGTCGGACGGCGCCGGCCCAGCGCCCGGCGCGCTCGGCATCAGAGCCGGCAGGCAGCGATGTCGGTGACCAGGATCGCCCGCGCGCCGAGGTCGTAGAGCTCGTCCATCACCTGGTTCGTGCGTTTCCGCGGCACCATCGCCCGCACTGCCACGAAGCCCTTCTCGTGCAGTGGCGACACGGTCGGTGACTCCAGTCCGGGCGTGAGTGCGCAGGCCTGCTCC
>JANOHS010000480.1:0-4405 GCA_031406655.1 Micrococcales bacterium | reverse complement strand
CGTGACCCCATCGTCCGCGACATCACCGTCCGTGACCCCCTCTGGCGAGGCGCGGGTTCGCGCTGATGACCGCGCGCACGTCTTCCACTCCTGGTCCGCCCAGGCGCACATCGACCCGATGCCGATCGCGTCCGCGTCCGGGTCGCACTTCACCGACTACTCCGGCAAGCGGTACCTCGACTTCTCCTCGCAGCTGGTGAACGTCAACATCGGCTACCAGCACCCCAAGCTCGTAGCGGCGATCCAGGAGCAGGTGGCCAGGCTCGCCTACGTCTCACCGGGTTTCGCCAACGATGCGCGCAGTGAGGCCGCCCGGCTCATAGCGGAGGTCGCGCCGGGACACCTCAACACCGTGTTCTTCACCAACGGCGGCGCCGAGGCCAACGAGAACGCGATCAGGATGGCCCGTCTGCACACCGGGCGGCACAAGATCCTGGCCGCATATCGCAGCTACCACGGTGCGACGGCGGGAGCGATCGCCCTGACCGGTGACCCGCGCCGCTGGGCCTCCGAGCCGGGACTGCCCGGGATCGTGCGGTACTGGGGCCCGTACTCCTACCGTTCGGCGTTCCATTCCACCAGCGAGCAGGAGGAGTCGGCGCGCGCCCTGACCCATCTGCGGGACATCCTCATGGTCGAGGGACCACACACGGTTGCTGCGATCATCCTGGAGACCGTGGTGGGTACCAACGGGATCCTCGTGCCTCCGCCCGGTTATCTCGCCGGGGTCCGCGCGCTCTGCGACGAGCTCGGGATCGTGCTGGTCGCCGATGAAGTCATGGCCGGTTTCGGTCGCTGCGGAGAGTGGTTCGCAGTGGACCACTGGGGAGTGACACCGGACCTGATCACCTTCGCGAAAGGCGTCAACTCCGGATACGTGCCGCTCGGCGGGGTGATCATCTCGGACGCGATCGCCGCGACGTTCGCCGACCGAGCCTTCCCAGGCGGGTTGACCTACTCGGGGCATCCGCTGGCCTGCGCCGCCGCAGTGGCCTCCATCAACATCTTCCGCGAAGAGGGCATCGTTGAGCACGCTCGTTCGCTGGGCACGGACGTCATTGAGCCGGAGCTGCGGGCGATGGCCGAACGCCACCCCTGCGTCGGTGAGGTGCGTGGGTTGGGTGTCTTCTGGGCTCTTGAGCTGGTGCGCGACCGCGAGACCCGCGAGCCGCTGGTTCCGTTCAACGCCAGCGGTGCTGACGCGAAGCCGATGGCTGAGTTCGCAGCAGCGTGCAAGGAGCGCGGGCTGTGGCCGTTCGTCCACTTCAACCGGACCCACGTCGTGCCGCCCTGCACGACGTCCGCCGAGGAGGTCCGTGAGGGTATGGCGATCCTGGACGAGGCGCTGAAAGTGGCAGACACGTACTACATCGGGAGCTGACCCACATCGGTAGGTAGTTGAACGGTCGTTCAGTGATGCTCGCCACACTGCCACTGGAGGCACGTCCTGGGGATATGTTGGCCCGCATAATTTGATGGACGACGTTCGAGTTTCTGTCTCAGTTCGAAGGGAGGACAGATGCCTTCGACGAGTGAAGAGCCCACGTCCCGACATTTCGCGCACGGGCACCACGAGGCGGACTTCGAAGGCCTCCTGGAGGCGGTGCCCGATGCCTTGGTGGGTGTGGACCGGGCAGGTGTGATCCGGTACATCAACCATCGGGCGCAATCGCTTTTCGGCTACGAAGGCGACGACTTGGTCGGCCAGCCCATTGAGACTCTGGTGCCGGACTCTGTCCGGCCCGACCACCCGGCGCACCGGGAAGCCTACTTCGCAGGCCCTAGAACGCGACGCCCCGAGCCCGATCGACAGGGAACGAATGAACGGAAGCCTGCTGCGTCACCACGGTGTCTACACGGACGGCAACGGGACGGCACTGAGTTCCCCATGAACCTCAGCTTGTTCCAGTTCGACACCGAGGACGGCCTGCTGGTCATCGCGGCGGTGCACGACCTGACCAACCGCGAGAAGGCCAGTGACGAGCGCGACCGGATGAGCCGGCTGGCGGCGATGGTCGAGCTCAGCAGGGATGCGAATATCAGCATCGGGCCCGACGGCATCATCACCAGCTGGAACCCGGCCGCCGAGAGGATGTACGGCCGCTCGAGCGAGGAGATGATAGGCAAGCCCGGATGGTCCGTGGCTCCCGACTGGGCACTCCGCTGAAGGCTCTGGTTCGTTGGCCATCCATGACCCGCAGCGGGCGATTCATGTTCTCGTTGCTGCCACGGGCCCGTCATCGATGCGCTGGCTGGGGGCTAGCTGGTGCTAGCTGTCGCCTCCGGGGTTGCCCGAGGTACCTGCGGCGACCTCGAGCAGGCGGTACTTCCCGGCAGCATCCCGCGCCACGGAGGGATCCATCTCGCCGCGCGCGGCCAACATCTGCAGCGCCCTCACGACGATAGAGGGACCGTCGATGTGGAAGTAGCGCCGAGCGGCTGCTCGCGTGTCGGAGAAGCCGAAGCCGTCGGCGCCCAGTGAGATGAAGTCCCCGGGCACCCATTGCGCGATCTGGTCCTGGACAGCCCGCATGTAGTCGGACACCGCGACCACCGGGCCCGGTGCGTCCTGGAGCTTCTGGGTCACGAACGGCACCCTCTGCTCCTGGTCCGGGTGGAGGAAGGCCAGCTCGTCACAGGCCAGAGCGTCCCGGCGCAGCTCGCCCCACGAGGTGACCGACCACACGTCGGCGATGACTCCCCAGTCGGCCCTGAGCAGCTCCTGGGCCTCGAGGACCCACGGCACTCCGACACCGGAGGCAAGGAGCTGAACCCGCCTCGCGTCCTCAGCGAGGCCGTCGGTGGAGCCGGGCGACAACAGGTACATCCCCTTGAGAATGCCTTCGGTGTCGACGCCCTCTGGTTCCGGGGGTTGGACCATGGGCTCGTTGTAGAGGGTGAGGTAGTAGATGAGGTTCTCCGGCTCGTCGCCATACATGCGGCGCAGGCCATCCTGCATGATGTGCGCGATCTCGTACCCGTACGCCGGGTCGTAGGCGACGACGGCGGGGTTGGTCGAGGCAAGCAGCGGGCTGTGACCGTCGGCATGCTGCAGGCCTTCACCGGTCAGGGTCGTTCGTCCGGCTGTGGCGCCGATCAGGAACCCTCGGCTCATCTGGTCCGCAGCCGCCCAGATCGAGTCGCCCGTGCGCTGGAAGCCGAACATCGAGTAGAAGATGTAGATCGGGATCATCGGCTCGCCATGGGTGGCGTAGGACGTTCCCGCGGCCGTGAACGCTGCCACGGAGCCGCCCTCGTTGATGCCGACGTGCAGGATCTGGCCGTCGACCGCCTCCTTGTAGGCCAGCATCAGCTCGGCATCCACGGGCGTGTAGTTCTGGCCGTGGGGGTTGTAGATCTTGATCGTCGGGAAGAACGAGTCCATGCCGAACGTGCGTGCCTCGTCCGGGATGATCGGGACGACGCGGCGACCGAACTCCTTGTCGCGCATCATGTCCCGCAGCAGGCGTACGAATGCCATGGTCGTGGCAATCTGCTGCTTGCCCGAGCCGCGCCGCAGGACTTCGTACGCGCTGTCGTCAGGCAGCTTCACCGGCGCGTGCTCCGCCCGGCGGTGGGGGAGCGACCCGCCGAGCTTGGCGCGGCGTTCGCGCAGGTACTGCATCGTCGGGTCGTCGGCTCCCGGGTGGTAGTACGGCGGGAGGTACGGGTCGGCCTCGAGCTGTTCGTCGGTGATGGGGATCCGAAGCGTGTCACGCAGGCCCTTGAGGTCGGCGAGAGTCAGCTTCTTCATCTGGTGGGTGGCGTTTCGCCCGGAGAACTGCGTGCCGAGGCTGTAGCCCTTGATCGTCTTGGCGAGGATGACCGTGGGCTGGCCGGTGTGCTCCATCGACGCCTTGTAGGCCGCATAGACCTTGTGGTAGTCGTGACCGCCGCGCTTGAGCTTCCAGATGTCCTCGTCGGACAGGTTCTCGACCATCTTGCGGGTCCGCGGGTCGCTCTCGAAGAAGTGCTTACGGACATAGGCGCCGTCGTTGGCGCGGAACGTCTGGTAGTCGCCGTCCGGGGTGGTGTTCATCAGGTTCACCAGGGCGCCGTCGCGGTCCTGGGCCAGCAGCGGGTCCCACCCGCGACCCCAGATGATCTTGATGACGTTCCAGCCCGCACCGCGGAAGCCCGCCTCGAGCTCCTGGATGATCTTGCCGTTGCCGCGGACAGGACCGTCGAGTCGCTGCAGGTTGCAGTTGACCACGAAGGTCAGGTTGTCGAGCTCGTCGTTGGCCGCGACGTGCAGCATCCCGCGTGCCTCGGGCTCGTCCATCTCGCCGACGCCGAGGAAAGCCCAGACGTGCAGCAGCGAGGTGTCCTGGATCCCCCGGTTGGTCAGGTACTTGTTGAACTGAGCCTGGTAGATCGCGTTCATCGGGCCAAGGCCCATCGACAC
>JANOHS010000346.1:0-4313 GCA_031406655.1 Micrococcales bacterium | reverse complement strand
GCGCCCGCCGGAACAGACCGAGCCGTACGCCTCGTGTCCGACCAGCTGGGTCTCGTAGACCGTGCCTGTGTAGTAGTCGAGCCCGCGGGCAACCTTCAGGTCGGCAACCATCAACCCGGGCGCGCGCTCGGCACCGACGCGGATGACCGCGGCAAGCTCGGCCAGGCCCTGCGTGAGGGTCTCGTGCCGCACGCCCAGGGCGTTCACCCGCTCGACGAAGCTTTCGTCGTTGGCGTTGATCTCGGCCAGGGCCAGCGCGGCCCTGGCCTGCGCCGTGGTCGCGCCCGCGTCGACCATCATCTCGAGGACCTTGTCAGGGCCGATCTTGTCCAGCTTGTCCACGATCCGCAGCATCGCCTTGACGTCGGTCACCCCGAGGCCCAGGTAGAAGCCCTCAGGGATCTTGCGGTTGTTGACCTGGATCCGGAACGGGCCGATCGGCAGCTTGCTGAACGCATCGGCGATGACCAACGGCAGCTCGGCCTCGTAATGGGGTGCGAGCTCTCCCACGTCCACGATGTCGATATCGCACTGGATGAACTCTCGGTACCGCCCCTCCTGGGGGCGCTCACCTCGCCATACCGGCTGGATCTGGTAGCGGCGGAAGGGAAAGGTGAGCTTGCCGGCGTTCTCCAGCACGTAGCGCGCGAAGGGGACGGTCAGGTCGAAGTGAAGGCCGAGGGTGGCGTCCGCCCCCGCGTCGTCCGCACCGGCCGCAAGACGGCTGATCGCGTAGATCTCCTTGTCGGTGTCCGCTCCTTGGCTGGACAGGCGCTCGATCGGCTCCACGGCCCGGGTCTGGATCGACGCGAAGCCGTGCAGCTCGAAGGTCTCTCGGATCACGTCCAGGAAGTGCTGTTCGACGATGCGTTCACTGGGCAACCACTCGGGGAAGCCACTGTTCGGGCGAATTTTGCTCACGGGGCCAATCCTTGCAGGTAGGGGTTCGTGACGCGTTCGCGTTCCATCGTGGTCGCCGGCCCGTGGCCGGGCAGCACGAGCACATCGTCCCCCAGTGGCAGGACCACGTCGCGCAGGCTGCGGTTCATCGCGGCACCGTCACCGCCGGCGAGGTCCGTTCGCCCGATGGAGCCGGCGAACAGGACATCGCCGGAGAGAGCCGTTGACCTGGCGCCGGCCTCAGCCGCCAGGCCTTCAGGGACGTCCGGCAGTGTGAAGATCACCGATCCCTCGGTGTGCCCGGGTGCGTGCAGAACGGTGACCTCGAACCCGGCAATCGTCAGGCTCTGCCCGTCGACCAGGTTGACCACGTCGGTGGGTTCCTGCCAGCCCGCCTTCTGCCCGAACTGGTGCTCGAACATGGCGATCAGCTCCGGTCCCACCGCGGAGAGAGGGTCCCGGAGCCGATAGCGGTCCTCGCCGTGGATGTATGCCGCCACGCCGGCGGACCCGCACACCGGTGTCACGGAGTAGACGTGGTCGAAGTGCCCGTGGGTGAGCAGCACGGCTGCAGGCCTGAGCCGGTGGTCGAGCAGGATCTGGGCCAGTTGTCCGGTGACTCCGACGCCCGGGTCGACGACGAGGCATTCCTCCCCGGCCCCCGGCGCGAGGACGTAGCAGTTGGTGCCGGCGACGGCGGCCGGAAATCCGATGGTCAACACGCCCGCGAGCCTAACCGTCACGCCTTCGTGACCCTCCACCCGTGCTCGCTGGATCGCTCTTGCCTAGACTGGCCGACGGTCCGGGTAAGCACCCGGAGCCAGAGATCTTCGTCCCCTGTCCGAAGGAGTGCCAAGGTGTCGCCGAACGAGCGCGATCGAGCCCGCGAGAAGCGCCGCTACGAGAAGCGCCAGTCTGTGCTGGCCGCGCGCCAGGAGGAAGCCCGACGTAACAGGCAGGTGCTCGGCGTCGTCCTGGCCATGGTCATCGTCATCGGCGGACTCGTGGGCCTGAGCTTCGCCATGAACGATGACAAGGGGGCCGACGTCGCGACACCGTTGGCCAGCCAGACCACCGCCACGCCCAGCGCCTCGTCCAGCGCGCAAGCGAGCGCGAAACCGACGCCGGCCAAGAACGTCGTCGCGGGGTGTGTCACCCCGCCGAAGGTTCCCACCGACAAGCGCACAGGCACCCTGCCGGACAAGCAGACCGCGGCCGGAAAGACGTTCATCGCGACGGTCACCACCAACTGCGGCGTCATCACGATGGAGCTCGACGGGACCAAGGCACCGCAGACGGTGGCCTCGTTCCTCGGCCTGGCCCGCAGCGGCTACTGGGCCGACAGCCCGTGCCACCGGCTGACCCCTGAGTCAGCGCCCCTCTTCGTCCTGCAGTGCGGCGACCCGACCGGCACCGGTACCGGCAGCCCGGGATATGGCTTTGGCGTCGAGAACGCGCCAGCCAACTCCACCTACGCGCCCGGGACCCTGGCGATGGCACGCACCCAGGACCCCAAGAGCAACGGTGGCCAGTTCTTCATCGTCTACAAGGAGACCGTGTTGGAGGACACCACCGGCTACTCAATCTTCGGCAGGATCACCTCGGGGATGGATATCGTCAACAAGATCGCCAAAGCCGGAGCCACCCCTCCGGATGCGAGCCAGAACACCGCGCCGGTGCAGCCCATCAGCATCCTCAAGGTGGATGTCGCCGAGAAGAAGGCCTGACAGTGACCGAACAGACTCCAGATAAGGACCCAGACGTGGACGTTACCGAGCAGATCGGGTCCATGGACGACGCGCCAACCTCGGCACCGGTCGACGAGGCGCCTACGGCTGCTGTCGATGAGTCCGGGCCCCGCCCTGGCCCGCCCACCAAGGCTGCTGAAGTCAGGATCAGCGAGCCGGAGGTCGCTGCCACCGAGGCTGAGCCTGAGTCGGAGGTCGCTGTCACCCCTTCGGAGCCCGCCGTCGTCCCGGTCGCCGAGGCTGCTGATGTCGAGATCAGCGAGCCGGAGGTTGCTGTGGCCCCTTCGGAGCCCGCCGTCGTCCCGGTCGCCGAGGCTGCTGAAGTCGAGATCAGCGAGCCGGAGGTTGCGGTCACCCCTTCGGAGCCTGCGGCCGGCCCGGTCGAGGAGCCGATCGTGCCGACCCCGGCCACGATCCACGTTCCCAGTCCTGCTGCGCTGGCCGCGCGGTTGCATGGCCACGCGACGCCGAAGCCTTCCGAGCACGGTCGGGTCGACCAGTCGGGCACCGTGTTCGTCCGCACCGCCGAAGGCGAGCGGGAGGTGGGGTCCTACCCGGGCGCCAGCCCTGCCGAGGCACTGGCCTACTTCACTCGCAAGTATGGCGAGCTGATGGCCGCCGCCGAGCTGCTGCTTCAACGGGTCACCCACACGGACCTGCCCGGGCGTGAGGGTTCCGAAGGGCTCGCCAAGCTGCGCGAACAGACCGCCGATGCACGTGTCGTCGGTGACCTTGCCACGCTGGAGGCCATGGTCGCCGAGATCGCCACGGCGGTCGAGGCCAAGAAGGCTGCCGAGGGCGCCGAGCGAAGCGCGGCTCGCGCGGCCGGAAAGGTCAAACGCGAGGAGCTGGTATCAGAGGCCGAGAAGATCGCGGCCCAGCCCGAGGCCAAGATCCAGTGGAAGACCAGCGGTACACGTATGCGGGAGCTGCTGGACGAGTGGAAGTCGCTGCAACGGACCGGCCCCAAGCTGGACCGGGCCTCCGAGACCGCCCTCTGGCAGCGTTTCAGCGCAGCCCGCAACTCCTTCGACAAGGCCCGCCGGGTTCACTTTGCCCAGCTTGAGGACACCCAGTCCGACGCCAAGTCCGCCAAGGAGAAGCTGGTCAAGGAGGCCGAGGCGCTCGCAGCCAGCAAGGACTGGGCGGCGACAGCGACGGCCTTCAAGCGGCTGATGGACCGCTGGCGCGAAGCCGGCCGTGCCTCCCGCTCGGATGACGACGCCCTGTGGGCTCGCTTCAAGACGGCGCAGGACAGCTTCTTCAACGCCAAGGACGAGCTCGTCGCGGCCGAGAACGAGGAGTTCAAGGCCAACCTGGTGGTCAAGGAGGCCCTGCTGGCCGAAGCCGAGGCGATCCTGCCGGTCACCGACACGGACGCCGCGAAGGCAGCGCTTCGAGTCATTGCCGACAAATGGGAACGCGCCGGCAAGGTCCCGCGGGCCGACATGGAGCGAGTCGAGAAGGGCATCCGCCGCGTCGAGCAGGCTGTGCGAGATCACGACGAAAAGCGTTGGGCCAGCGTCAATCCCGAAGCGGCGGCCCGCGCCCAGAGCCTGGTGGACCAGCTCGAGCTGGCCGTCGAGGGGCTGCGCAAGGACCTCGGCAAGGCCGAGGCGTCCGGCGATGCCACGAAGATCGCCGAAGCACGGTCGGCGCTCGAGG
>JANOHS010000337.1:0-5058 GCA_031406655.1 Micrococcales bacterium | reverse complement strand
AGGGGGTGGGAGCGTCGACGTGGCGGCGGCGGTGGACGCGCTGGCCGCACGGGGGCTCCCCCGCATCCTGTGCGAAGGCGGCCCCCATCTCATGCGTGACCTGACGGCATCGGGAAGGCAGGACGAGCTCTGTCTGACCCTGGCTCCGACGTTGGTCGCCGGGGACCGAACGCGTATCACCGCCGGAGGCCCGGTGACCGCAAACCTGGTGCCACAGCTGCTGATCGAGTCGCAGGGCACGCTCCTGGGGCGTTGGACCCGCCCGACCACGAGCGACTGACCGCCCGGCCGGATCAGTCAGTCAGGCCGCATCGTTCGGTCAGGAAGGCACGAACGACCGCGTCCCACCGCTCGGGATCAACATTCCATTCCTTGGTATGCCGTCCCTCCTGCCAGGGCTCGAAGCGGACCAGGTCCGGGCGCTTGGCTGCCAGTGAGACCGACGGCCCGACCGGCACGAACTCGTCAGCAAGGGAGTGAATGAGCAGGGTGGGGTGTTTGAGCTCGTCCGCGCGGTGCTCCCAGTTCGTCAGGGCAACGTCGATGGGCTGATGCACCCCGACGAGGCGGCGCGCCCAGGACCGGCCGATGAGGGACCTGCCCAGGCTCCCGATCGGGCCAGGGATCTTGTGCATCGCGCCGTGGTGACGCAGGACATCGGCCCAGTCGATGACCGGCGCATCCAGGACCACCGCGGTGACCCGATCCGAGAGCCATGAACGGTCCAGGGTCTGCAGGATGATGGCGCCGCCCATGGACCACCCGAACAGGACGACCTGCTGCGCGCCCGCGTCGACGGCATGCAACAGCGCCGCCTCGAGGTCCCGCCACTCGGAGAGCCCGAGGCTGTATCGTCCGTCCGAACTTGAAGGTGCGCCGATATCGTTGCGGTACATGGGGATCAGTGCGGTGAAGCCGAGGTCGTGAAGCACCGGCACCGCGCGCAGACACTCCTCACGTGGCGCCCCCCGCCCATGGACGAGAATCGCCCACCGACCCGCAGCCTCGTCCGCAGCAGGCACCTCCCAGGCCGCAAGGATCCCGAGCTCGGTGGTGATCTCCACATCACGCGAAGACAGACCCAACGCCTCCTGCGGCCTGCCGGCGAAATAGTACTGGTTCCAGCGACCGGAGCCGGTTCGAAGCTCACCGGTATCGACGACCTCGAGCACCCGCCGGACGCGCCCAGCCACCTCGTCCACCTCGAGCACCGCTCCCACCTTGGCGTGCCCCTGACCGTCGTCGAACCAGAGCCCGTAGCGGCCGGGCTGCACGGTGTCCACGCTCAGCTGCAGCGTCACGCTGTCGGCCTCGACCGCCAGGATCTGCGTGTCGTCCGGTTTGAGCCGATCCGGCGTCAGCACCTTGCGAGCGAAATAGGTTGCGGCACCGACGGTTCCGGCCGCAGACAGGGCGGCCGTGGCGAGCCCCGCCGCAGCGGCAGCGACGAGACCATTTCGGGGAACCTGACGATTCGGTGGCACGTGAGCATGCTCTCAGGTTCACAATGCATCTGTGGACCTTCCGATCAGCCTTCCGGTATCGCCGATGCTCGCCAAGGCCGTCAACGGCGTCCCAGCGCCCGACTCCGTTGCGGGAGGACTGTCATATGAACCCAAGTGGGACGGGTTCCGGTGCATCCTGCTGCGCGATGGTGACGAGGTGGAGCTGGCCAGCCGAGGGGCCAAACCACTGACGCGCTACTTCCCGGAGCTGGTCGAGGCGGCCCGGGAGCACCTGCCCGAGCGATGCGCCATCGACGCCGAGATCGTGGTCCGTGCAGGCCCGCCCGGCGAACAACGACTCGACTGGGAGAGCCTGTCCCAGCGCATCCATCCCGCCGACTCCCGGGTCCAACGACTCTCCCGGGAGACTCCCGCCGAGCTGATCTGCTTCGATATTCTCGCTCTCGGCGACGAGGACCTGACGGGAAGACCGTTCAGTGAGCGCCGAACCCGGCTGGAGTCGGCGCTCGGAAGCCTCGCGGTCGACGCACCCGTTCACCTGACCAGGAACACCACCGACGCCGCAACCGCCCAGGACTGGTTCGAGCGGTTCGAGGGCGCGGGCCTCGACGGCGTGGTCGCCAAGTCGCTGGCCGCTCCGTACCAGCAGGGCAAGCGGGCCATGTTCAAGGTCAAGCACTCCAGAACTGCCGAAGCGGTCGCGCTGGGCTACCGGGTCCACAAGTCCGGCGCGGGTGTCGGGTCGCTCCTGCTGGGGCTGTATGACGAGCAGGGCACCCTCTACAACGTGGGCGGGGTCTCGGCGTTCACCGACGCCCGACGCCTCGAGCTCGTTGATGAGCTCGCACCCCTGGTGGTCACCGACGATCAGGGGGACGCGGTGATGGGGGCGACGGACCGCTCGCGGTTCAGCAGCAGCAAGGACGTGAGCTTCGTCAGGCTCCGCCCGGAGCGGGTGGTCGAGGTGAAGTTCGACCAGATGGAGGGCCCCCGCTTCCGCCATA
This sequence comes from Micrococcales bacterium, assembly GCA_031406655.1. Classification (GTDB taxonomy): domain Bacteria; phylum Actinomycetota; class Actinomycetes; order Actinomycetales; family Dermatophilaceae; genus UBA4719. The sequence continues at coordinate 2,588 of JANOHS010000337.1, read as the reverse complement.
CCGTGACCCTGCTGCGCTGGCGCCCGGACAGGGAACCGGAGTCATGCACCGCAGCCCAGGTCGACCGGCCCATCGCCTACGACCTGGACGCAGTTCTCGAGCGCTGACGAGACGCCTGCCAGGCGCATCGCGTGCCCCATGGCCGGTTAGTCGTTCTCCCAGTTCAACGGGTTCTTCCGACTCGGCTGGACCCTCGGCGGCTCCCCCGGCATCTTGGGGAAATCCGGCGGGAAGGGCAGCTCGCCCAGACCCCGTTCATGAACATCCTTGTCCCACAGAGCAATTCCCGCGGACACGTTGCCCGGAGACTCGTTGATCCCGGCCCACGCATCGCCCTCAGCGCCCACCATCGCCGGCACGGTGCGGACGGTGAAGTCGCCAGGCTTCACGTCTCGGAGCCGCTCCCACGCAACGGGCATCGACACCGGCGCACCCGGCAGCGGACGCGGGCTGTAGGCAGAGGCGATCGTTCGGTCACGGTTGGCCTGGTTGAAGTCCACGAACACCTTCTCGCCACGCTCTTCCTTCCACCACGCCATGGTGACCAGCTCCGGCATGCGGCGCTCGAGCTCGCGGCCGATCCCGATCACGGCGTGCCGCACCTCGAGGAACTCGTGCGTTGGCTCGACCCTGACGTGGACATGCACGCCGCGGTTGCCTGAGGTCTTGACCCAGGGCGTGTAGCCAAGCTCCTCGAGCAGCTCCTTCAAGCCGTATGCCGCCTCGACCGCATCGGCGAAGGCGCGGCCGGGCTGGGGGTCGAGGTCGATCCGCATCTCGTCGGGGTTGTCGTTGTCGCCACTTCGCACCGGCCACGGGTGAAAGGTGACGGTGTTCATCTGCACTGCCCACAGCGCAGTGGCGATCTCGTCGATGACCAGCTGCGGGTGCTTCCGGGCCGAGGGGTAGGTGCAGATCACCGAGCGAGCCCACGCGGGGACTCCCTTCGGCGGGTTCTTGGAGAAGAACTCCTCGCCCTCGACGCCGTCCGGGAAGCGTTGCAGCGTCACCGGTCGATCCCCCACCGCGCGCATGAAGCCGTCCTCGACCGAGGCAACGTAGGTCGCCAGCTCCCACTTCGTGATACCCGCGTCCTGCCACATGACCCGGTCAGGGCTGGAGACACGCACGTCGCGGACGGTGCCGTCCGGCGCGGGCACCTGCAACATCTTCGCGCTGCTCGCCATGGCGCGAGCCTACCCGGCGGCCACGTACCGGCAGTTTGGTCAAGGGTGGGTATGTGTTGGCAAAGAACCGGCCCAAAAGGCATAAAGCGGGCATACAGTCTTGCCGGGGCGCGAACCCCCTCACAACCTCACCCTTCGTGAAAGGCATTACATGTCGGCCCTGAGCCCCCGAGTGTGCGCGGCAGTCATCGCACCCCTCCTGGCGGTGAGCGGTGCGCTGTTCGCCGCGTCCCCTGCACAGGCGGTCTCCGCCAACGTCGTGATCTCCGAGGTCTATGGCGGAGGTGGCAACAGCGGCGCCATCTGGAAGAACGACTTCGTCGAGCTCTACAACCGCTCGGACGCCGCCGTGGACGTCTCCGGCTGGGTCGTGCAGTACTTCTCCGCGGGAGGCGGACCAGGCGGCAAGGCCACATTGACCGGCTCCGTGGCGCCGAAGCACACCTACCTGGTGCAGATGGCCAAGGGCTCCGGCGGCACCACTGCGCTGCCGACACCCGACGCAATCGGCGGGGCGTCAATGAGCGGCACTGACGGCCGCATCGACCTGACTTCCGGAACAACCGTCATTGACCGGGTCGGATACGGCTCCTCGAACATAGTCGAGGGCTACGCAACCCCGTCTCTGGACAACACCGTCTCAGCCACCCGAAACGCCCCCTGCGCCGACACCGACGACAACGCCACGGACTTCCGCGCCGGCGACCCGACGCCGGAGAACAGCGCCGTCGACATGCCTGACTGCTCCGTCATCGCGACCCTCGGCGATCCCGAGACGATCGCACAGATCCAGGGCACGAGCCACACCTCGCCATACTCGGGCAAGCAGGTCAACGGAGTCCCCGGAGTCGTGACCGCGGTCGGTCCCAACGGCTACTGGATCCAGAGCACGACCCCGGACGACAGCTACGGCACCGCCGAGGGGTTGTTCGTCTACACCGGCAAGGCTCCGATCACCGTCACCCCGGGCGACGCCCTGACCCTCGACGGATCGATCTACGACTTCCGCCCGGGCGGAAGCAGCGCCAACCTGACCACCACCGAGCTGACCGGCCCAAAGGTCACGGTCAACTCGTCCGGCAACCCACTTCCGATCCCGGTCGTCCTCGGTGTCGACCGAATCGCGCCCCAGCAGGTCATCGAGGATGGCAACCCCCTGAACGTCGAGTACTCGAGCGCGCTCTTCCGCCCCATGACCGACGCGATCGACTTCTACGAGTCCCTAGAAGGCATGCGCGTCGCAGTCCGTAACGCCGAGGTCGTGGGCGCCACCAAGTCCTTCGGCGAGATGACCGTCATCCCCGGCAAGCACGTGAAAGCTGTCATCTCCAAGCGCGGCGGGGTCGCCTACTCCGGCTACGACCACCCCAACGCGATGCGGATTCAGCTCGACGACGCCCT
>JANOHS010000314.1:0-12011 GCA_031406655.1 Micrococcales bacterium | reverse complement strand
CGCGGCGACCGTTGGCCCGAGCTTCTCGATGCCATGAGACGCGACAAGAAGAGCCGGGGCTCGCTGCTGCGCTTCGTGGTGCTGGACGGTCTGGCCAAGCCGGGACGCCTCGAGGGCCCCGACCTGGCGTTGTTGCAGGCGGCCTACGCCGAGGTCTCGCGCTAGCTGACGTCCTGGGTCTTGAGGACGTCGCGGATGGCCGCGAAGTGGCAGGCGCTCGGGTGGTCCAGGCCCTCGCGCACGATCAGCTCGGGCTCCTCCACCGAGCAGATGTCCTGGGCCTTCCAGCAGCGGGTGCGGAACCGGCAGCCGGACGGGGGGTTGGCCGGGCTCGGCACATCGCCCTCGAGCATGATCTGGTCGCGAAGGCCGCGCAACGTCGGATCAGGCACGGGCACCGCGGACAGCAGCGCCTGGGTGTAGGGGTGTGTCGGCCGCTCGTAGATCTGCTCCTCGTCGCCGGTCTCGACAACCTTGCCGAGGTACATCACGGCCACGCGGTCGCAGATGTGGCGCACCACCGATAGGTCATGGGCGATGAAGACGTAGGAGAGCCCGAGCTCCTTCTGGAGCTTCTCGAAGAGGTTGATGACCTGGGCCTGAACCGATACGTCGAGAGCAGAGACCGGCTCGTCACAGACGATGATCTCGGGACGGAGCGCCAGCCCGCGGGCGATGCCGATACGTTGCCGCTGACCACCGGAGAACTGGTGGGGGTAACGGTGGATGTGCTCGGGGTTGAGGCCGACCACCTCCAACAGTTCCTGGACCATCTTTCGGCGGCTGCCCTTGGGCGCGACATCCTTGTGGATCTGGAACGGCTCACCGACGATGTCACCGACCGTCATTCGCGGGTTCAGCGACGAGTACGGGTCCTGGAGCACGATCTGGATGTTGCGCCGGACGGCTTTGAGCGCCTTGCCCGACAGCTGGGCGATGTCCTCGCCGTGGAACAGGATCTGGCCCGCGGTCGGCGTCTCGAGGCGCATCAGCAGCCGGGCGGTGGTGGACTTGCCACAACCGGACTCACCGACCACGCCTAGGGTCTCGCCCTTGTAGAGCTTCATGTCGATACCGTCGACGGCGCGCACGGCACCCACCTGCTTCTTGAACAGGATCCCCGTGGTCAGGGGGAAGTGCTTGACGAGTCCTCGGACCTCAAGAACCGGCTCATCGGACCTGGATGGTGCCATCGAGGACCTCCTTCCAGAAGTGGCATGCGCTGCGACGGCCGTCCGCGACGTCCACGAGCGGGGGGACCTGCTCGAAGCAGATGGGCTTTTGGGCGTAGGGGCAACGCGGGTGGAACGCACAACCGGCGGGGATGTCCGTCAGGTTCGGGGGGATGCCCTTGATCGTGTACAGCTCCTGACCCTTGAGGTCCACCCGGGGGATCGCAGCCAGGAGCCGCTCGGTGTAGGGGTGGGCGGGGCTGCCGTAGAGCGGGATGATGGGCGCCTGCTCGATCAGGCTCCCGGCATACATCACCGCGGTCTTGTCGGCGACGTCCGCCACAACTCCCAGGTCGTGGGTGATCAGGATGAGGCCCATCTGGCTCTCCGCCTGCAGATCGGCGAGCAGCTGCATGACCTGGGCCTGGACGGTGACGTCGAGGGCGGTCGTGGGCTCGTCCGCGATGATGATGTCAGGGTCCAGGGAGAGCGCGATGGCGATCATGATGCGTTGCCGCATCCCGCCGGAGAACTGGTGCGGGAAGTCGGTGACCCGCTCATGGGCGGCCGGGATGTGGACCCGGTCCATCAGCTCGATGGCCTTCTTCTTGGCGTCCGCCCGGGACGTGCCACGGTGCACCCGGAACATCTCGGCGATCTGGTATCCGACGCTGTAGACCGGGTTCAGCGACGAGAGCGCATCCTGGAAGATCATTGCGATCTTCTCGCCGCGGTAGAGTCGCCGTTCCTTCTCCGGGAGGGTCAGCAGGTCGACGCCCCGGAACCGGACGGACCCCTGGGTGACGAAGCCCGGCGGCGTATCGAGGATGCCCATGATGGCCTGCGCGGTCACCGACTTGCCGGAGCCGGACTCGCCGAGGATGGCGAGGGTCTCGCCCGGATTCAGGTCGAAGCTCACACCGGTGACGGCCTTGGCCACGCCGTCGCGGGTGCGGAACTCGACGTGCAGGTCCTCCACCTCGAGCAGTGGCGCGTTCGGGTTTCCGTTGAGTCGCGCGTCAGCGACGGCCTTGGGAGTGTGCATCGTGTCCTGGGTCATCGCGGTTTCACCGAAGCTTCGGGTCGAGGGCGTCGCGGACCGCGTCGCCCAGCAGCATGAAGGCGAGCACGGTGATCGACAGCGCCACTGAGGGGTAGAGCAGCACGTGCGGGGCGGAACGCAACGACGACTGCGCGTCGTTGATGTCCCCGCCCCAGGAGACCGTGGATGACGGAAGCCCGATTCCGAGGAAGGACAGAGTCGCCTCGAGCACGATGAACAGGCCCAGTGAGATGGTTGCCACGACGATGACCGGTGCGATGGCGTTGGGAAGGATGTGCCGGGTCAGGATTCGCATGTCACTGGCGCCAAGGGCTCTGGCTGCCGTGACGAAGTCGGACTCCTTCACGGAGATGACAGCCCCCCTCATGATGCGGGCCACAGTGGGCCAGCCGAGGATCATGATGGCGGCGACCACGGTCCAGATGTTGCGGAAGGGGAAGGCCTGCAGGAAGACGATGGCGCCCAGCAGGAGCGGGATGGCGAAGAACGTGTCGGTGATCCGGGACAGCACTGCATCGAGGACGCCGCCGTAGAACGCGGCCAGAGCCCCGATGACGCCGCCGATGATGACCACGCCGCTGGTGACCAGGATGCCGACCATCACCGACGCCCGCGCTCCGTAGATCACCCTGGCGTAGATGTCACAGCCCTGCCGGTTGAACCCGAGCGGGTGACCGGGCGCGCCGGTCTCGTTGGAGTGGGCGAGGTCGCAGAACTTCGGGTCCGTGGCAGTGAACAGCGAGGGCACGATCGCGACGACGATCAGGAAGAGGATGAGCAGCGCCGACACGATGAACGTGGGGTTGCGGCGCAGGTCGTGCCAGGCGTCGGACCACAGGCTACGAGGCTTCCCGATGCTCGGCTCGCCGGAGGTACCCAAGGTCAGCGCGGTCCCCGCAACGTCCTGCGACGGTGTGGTGGTGGGTGCGGGCTCAGGCATAACGGATCCTCGGGTCGAGAACGGCGTACAGCAGGTCCACGAACAGGTTGGCGAACAGGTAGACGATGACCAGGATGGTCACGAACGACACGATCGTGGGCGCTTCACCGCGGTTGATCGCCTGGTACAGCGTGCCACCGACCCCGTGCACGTTGAAGATCCGCTCGGTCACGATCGCGCCGCCCATCAGGGCGCCGAGGTCGGCGCCGAGGTACGTCACCACCGGGATGAGCGAGTTGCGCAGCAGGTGCACCGTGACGACCCGCCGCCGGGGAAGGCCCTTCGAGATGGCAGTGCGCACGTAGTCGGCGTGGATGTTCTCGACCACCGAGGTTCGGGTCAGCCGCATGATGTAGGCGAGCGACACCGTACCGAGGACGATGCCAGGCAGCAACAGCTCGTTCCAGGGGGCCTCACCGCTGACGGTGGGCCGGAACCATCCGAGCTTGATGCCGAGGTAGAACTGCATCAGGAAGCCGACGACGAAGATGGGGATGGAGATGATGAGCAGGGTCATCAGGAGCATGCTCGTGTCGAAGAGCTTGCCACGCCGCAGGCCGGCTATCAGGCCCAGGGGGATACCGATGATGAGCTCGATCAGGAATGCCACAGTGGCGAGCCGGATGGTGATGGGGAAGGCCTCACGCATGACATCGATGACCGGCCGACGACTGAACGTCTCACCGAAGTCGAGGGTCACGATGCCCTTCAGGTACTCGAAGTACTGCACGTACAGCGGCTCGCCGATGCGGAACTGCTCACGCAGGGCGGCTGCCGTCGACGGGTCGCATCCCCGCTCACCGCACATGACGGCCAATGGGTCGCCCGGCATCCCCAGAACGAGGTAGAAGATGAGGAACGTCGCGCCGAAGAACACCGGGATCATCTGTAACAGACGTCGCAGGACGTAAGTGCCCACCCGGACCTCCTTGTCTCGAGTAAGTGAAACAGAATCGTTGTCCTACGAGGGTTTCGCTGGCCGATGTCAGCCCGACAGCACTGATGACAACCGGTTCGATGATGACATTACGACCTGATCGCGTCGGGGCGATCATCGGGGCTGGCGCCGCCGCAAGATGCTCCCGTGAGGTGACTGGTCACCAACCCGGAGCATCCAAACGGGGGGCGCATCGCGCCCCCCGTCCTGGACTGCTATCGCAAGTGGTTGCCCGCCTGCTTACTTCTTGACGATCTCGGTGTAGATCGGCACACCGAAGACGTCGAACTTCACGTTCGACACCGTCTCGGCATAGCCACCGGTCCTGTTGGAGTACCACAGCGGGATGGCAGGCATGTCCGCCACCAGGATCTTCTCAGCATCCTGGAAGAACTTGATGCTCTCCTCCAGCGTCTTGGCCGTGTCGCCCTGCTTGAGCATGGCGTCGAAGGCCGGGTTGTCGTAGTGCGAGTCGTTCGAGCCGGCGCCCTTGGCGTAGATCGGTGCCAGGAAGTTCTCCAGTGCCGGGTAGTCCATCTGCCAACCGGTGCGGAAGGCGTTGGTCATCGTGCCCTTGGTGATCGGGTCACGCAGGGACTTGAAGTCCGGGTAGGACTTGCCGGTGCAGTCGATCGCGAGGGTGTTCTTGATGCTGTTGCAGACTGCATCGACCCAAGCCTTGTGCCCGCCGTCCGCGTTGTAGGCGATCTCGAGCTTGCCCTTGAAACCGCCGGCCTCTGCCAGCAGCGCCTTGGCCTTGGCTGCGTCGAACACGCAGAACTCGCCACAGATCGTCTTGTCGTAGCCCTGCACGACCGGTGACGAGAAGTCGTCAGCGGGGGTGCGGGTGCCCTGGAAGATCTTGTCGGTGATCGCCTTGCGGTCGATCGCCATGGAGATCGCCTGGCGAACCTTGTTGGCGTTCGGGGCCTTCCACTGAGGCTGGTAGAGCGGGAAGGAGAAGGACTGGAAGACGCCAGCCGGGGCGTTGATGGCCCGATCACCCAGGTCGGCCTTGAAGCTGGCCAGGGCGTTGTCCGGGATGGTGTCGATGACGTCGAGGTTGTTGGCGAGCAGGTCGGTGTAGCCAGCGCTGTCGTCGGTGTAGACCTTGACGTCGATGCCACCGTTCTTGGGCACCAGGGTCCCCTTGTAGTCAGGGTTCTTCTTCACCTTGATGTTGACGTTGTGCACCCACTTGCCGTCCATCATGTACGAGCCGTTGCCGACCGGGTTCTCACCGAACGCCTTGATGTCCTTGTACGCGGACTGGGGCAGCGGCATGAACGCGGTGTAGCCGAGGCGCAGCGGGAAGGAGGCCTGCGGGAGGGCCAGCTTGACGGTGAACGTGGACGCGTCGACGACGGCGAGACCCTTCATGGTCTTGGCCGTTGCCTTGGCGCCCTCGGCGTCGGGGTGGACCTCTTTGTAGCCGTCGATCGGCTCGAAGAAGTACGCGTTGAGCTGGGCGTTGTCGATGAGGGCGCCGAAGTTCCAGGCGTCCACGAAGGACTTGGCGTCGACGGCCTCGCCGTTGGTGAACTTCCAGCCGGGAGCGAGCTTGATGGTGTAGGTCTGGGCGTCGGTGGTGTCGATCGACGCGGCGACCTGGTTGACCGGCTTGCCCTCGGCGTCATAGCTGATGAGGCCCTCGAACAGTAGATCCATGATGCGGCCGCCACCGGTCTCATTGGTGTTGGCAGGCAGGAGGGGGTTCTGTGGCTCACTGCCGAAAACAGTGACGACGCCCCCGCCTCCGGCGGTCGGGGTTGCGGCCGGGTCTTCGCTGCTGCCGCCACATGCCGAGAGCACGAGGGCAAGGGATGCTGCGCCGGCGGCGACCGTCACCCAGCGAGCACGAACTGTGTTGCCACGCATAAATCCTCCTCAGGATTCCAATGGTTTGCGCCAGCAGCATACGCAGCAGTGGCCTCCAAACACCCGCCAGCCACGCAATCGTGACCAGAAGGTGTCATCCGGGTTGTTATGGGTTGTTGTCTAGACTCTCCGGCATGACGGCGTCGCTGGTGTATGCGCTCAATGGCCCGAACCTCGATCGGCTGGGCAGCCGGGAGCCCGAGATCTACGGCTCGCAGACCCTCGCTCAGGTCGCCGACATCGTGTCGCGCGAAGCGGATGCGCTGGGCCTCACTGTCGACTTCCGCCAGACGAACGACGAGGCCGAGCTGATCGGCTGGATCCACGAGGCCGTCGACCGCGGCGCCGACGTGGTTCTCAACCCCGCTGCGTTCACCCACTACTCCTACGCCGTGCGTGACGCCTGCGCGCTGGTGACCACCAGTGGTGCCAGGTTGATCGAGATCCACCTGTCCAACCCGGCCACCCGGGAGGAGTTCAGGCACACGTCGGTCATCGCGGGGGTTGCGACCGGCACGATCGCCGGATTCGGTGCCGGCTCCTACCTGCTCGCCCTTCGTGCCCTCACCCTGTGATGGAGCCCGGCCCCGGGAGCGGACCACACGCGAGATCTAGTTCGTCCGTTCGGACGATGGTGGTCGGGAGGGGGTTGGCCACACGCTAGGAGGCGATTCCCGTGCCTGAGGAGGAAGCCGATGAAGTACGCTCCCCGCGCGGTTTTCTCCATGCTGATGCTGGCCGGTGTCGGCGCCCTGGCTGGTGCGGCCATCCTGGCGGTGTCGACCGCCCTTGTTGTCGCCGCGAGCACTCGCGGCGTATGGGCCATTCTGGCCGCCATCGCCGTCATCGCCGTGCTCGCCGTCGTGGGTGTGGGGATGCCGGCCGCCCGGCGGCAGAAGCTCAAGCCGGCCGAGGGCGTGCTCATCAGCGGGGACGAGCAGCCGCTGCTCTGGGTGGAGATCTGCATCGTGGCTGAGGGCTTGCACATGTGGCCGCCCAGGGAGCTGGTGCTGTCCCCCGACGCGTCCGTGATCGCCTCCGAGAGCAGGACGTGGCTCGGCCTTCGCCCGGGCGTCCGCCGTCTGCAGCTTGGTGAGGTGCTGCTCGCCGGGCTCACGGAACGGCAGCTTCGTGCGGTGATCGCACACGAGTTCCTGCGTTGCTGGGGCCCCGGCTCGTTCGGGCGGCAGATCTACCGTGGCAGGAGGGTCATCGGCCGGGTGGTCGACTCTGTGGGGAAGGACTCGAGAGCCGGCAGGATCGTCGGGCGCTACGGGCGCGCGTACATGGCGGTCGCGGACCCTGTCATCCGCAGTCATGAGCTGGATGCGGACCGGCTCAGCGCCAACCTGGTCGGAAACGGAGCGACCTCCGCCGCGCTGCGGGAGGTAGCCGTGCTGAGCAGGGGGTGGGATGCCTTCGTGAAGGGGTATCTCGAGCCGGCGGCGGCTGTGCGGCTCCGCCCGCAGGACGTCTTCGAGAGCTTCGCGCAGTTCCTTGACCACCCGGGCCGGCGGGAGCAGCTGGCCGAGGCGATCAGTGCGCCCCACCCGCGGACGTCGTACGAGTCCCACCCGTCGCTCGAGGACCGCCTTGGTGCGGTTGCGTCACTGCCCGAGGACGACACGCGGGACAGGTCCGGGCGTGCCCTTGACATGCTCCGAGAACCCGAACGCGTGATCAACGGCGTCCGCGAGTGGATGTTCCCGGATCCGGACGTCAAACCCGGTGCCTGGGAGGAGATCGTGCCCGAGGCCGGTCGTGCCCGCGCCCGGGACGGTGCTTTGAAGCTCGTCCGACTGGGGCGCGAGGGCGGGCTGGGGGATCGGCTCGCCATGAGGGACGTGCTGGACATCATCCGCTACGAGCTCGCCGAGGAGATGGTGCGTCCCCTGTTCAGCGAGGTTGGGTCCCTGGAGGTCGAACGGCAGATGGCGGGCCGGCTCGTGACCGCATTCCTTGCCACGGCGGCGATCGAGGCCGGCACGGCAAGCTACGTCTTCAGCTGGGCGGCCCCGTGGCAGCTGGTCGATGGCAAGGGTGCGGCCGAGGACCTGACGGGGCTCGTCGACGCAGCGCTGGCCGACCCGGCCCGGGTCGACGCCCTCGAGGCATGGCTGCGCACACACGGGCTCGGCAAGGACTATGAGCTGGGGGAGGGCAAGGACGCAGACCCACGGCTGGATCAGCCAGACCCGTTGGCCCCGAGCCCCGGTGAGGCACCCGTCGAGGTCTCGCCCGAGGCCTCCCAGCAGATGCTGGTGGCATAAGCCCGCTTCGACCGTGATCTGCCACCCTCGATCGGCGGGTTCGGGTCGGGGCTGCGGCTGCGGCTAGAATGGTCGGCAATCCATTGAAACCTCCTACGGGCAGCAGCACAGACTTGCGCGCACAGCCTGCGCAGAGCCAGCCGTCCGTCATACGAAAGTGACTCTCGCGTGGCTTCGACCAACGACCTCAAGAACGGCATGGTCCTCAACATCGGCAACCAGCTCTGGTCCGTCGTGGAGTTCCAGCATGTCAAGCCCGGCAAGGGTCCGGCGTTCGTGCGGACCAAGCTCAAGGCGGTGCTGTCCGGCAAGGTCGTCGACAAGACCTTCAACGCGGGGACCAAGGTCGACACGGCCAACGTCGACAAACGCACGATGCAGTACCTGTACAAGGACGGAAGCGACTTCATCTTCATGGACGGCGACACCTTCGAGCAGCTCCACGTGCCCGAGGAAGTGGTCGGCGACTCGGCCAGCTACATGCTCGAGAACCAGGACGCGACGGTCGCGACGCACGACGGAGTCCCCCTGTATGTCGAGCTGCCCGCGTCCGTGACCCTCGAGATCACCTACACCGAGCCGGGCATGCAGGGTGACCGCTCGACCGGTGGCACCAAACCGGCGACGCTCGAGACCGGCGCCGAGATCGCGGTCCCGCTGTTCATCGATCAGGGGACCAAGGTCAAGGTCGACACTCGTGACGGCTCGTACCTCGGTCGAGTCAACTGAGGTGTCGGCACGATCGAAGGCGCGCAAACGCGCGCTCGACATCTTGTTCGAGGCGGAACAGCGAGGTGTCAACGCCGAGACGCTGCTGGCGCAACGGATCGCGAAGCCGGCTACCGAGCACGCCCTGAACGAGTACAGCGTCGAGATCGTCCGCGGGGTGGTCGCCAACTGGACTCCCATCAACGAGCTGTTGGCGTCCTACAGCCAGGGCTGGACGGTCGAACGAATGCCGGCCGTCGACCGGGCCATCCTGCGCATCGGAGCCTGGGAGGTCCTCTACAGCGAAGGGGTTCCTGACGGGGTCGCGATCTCGGAGGCGGTCGCCCTGGCGACCTCGCTGTCGACCGATGACTCGCCGACGTTCGTCAACGGGCTGCTGGCCAGGCTCGCCGAGGTCAAGCCGACCCTGGTCTGAGCGGCCTCCCGGCGCGCCCCGGTCAGCAGTGGTGGTAGCGCAGGGTAGAGTCGCCCGCGATCGACAATCCTTTAACGACCCGTCCGGTGAGGCGGGGAAGGAGGTTCGGCGCCGTGACGCGTCCAGAAACCGCTCCACCGTCCGATGACCCCTCGGGTCAGCCACCCGCAGACTCCGCGCGGGTCGTGATGAGCTCCGGTGACGTCTCCCGGGCCTTGCGCCGTGTGGCCCACGAGATCCTCGAGCGCAACAGGGGCTCCCAGGACCTTGTCGTCCTTGGTATTCCGACCCGTGGGGTCGCGCTCGCACGTCGCCTCGTGCGCGTCATGGCCGAGGTGGAAGGTCGTGAGGTGCCCTGCGGCGCCCTCGACATCACCTTGCACCGCGACGACCTGCGTCGTCACCCGATCCGGGCGATAGAGCACACCGACATTCCGGCACCCGGGATCAACGCCAAGACGGTCGTGCTTGTGGACGACGTCCTCTTCTCCGGCCGTACCGTGCGCGCCGCCATGGATGCCCTCTCCGAGCTCGGCCGCCCCCAGGCCGTCCGGCTCGCGGTCCTGGTCGACAGGGGACACCGGGAGCTGCCGATCCGCGCCGACTACGTGGGCAAGAACCTGCCCACCTCCAGCAGCGAGCGGGTTCAGGTATGCCTGGCCGAGCACGACGGCCTCGATGAGGTCCGAATCAGTGGAGGAGATCGGTGAAGCGCCACCTGCTGTCGATGAACGACCTTGACAGGCAAGACATCCTGGCAGTTCTGGACACGGCCGAGTCCATGCACGACGTTCAGCGTCGGGAGGTCAAGAAGCTCCCGACCCTGCGCGGGCGGACCGTGGTGAACATGTTCTTCGAGGACTCCACCCGCACCCGATCCTCGTTCGAGCTTGCCGGCAAGTGGCTCTCGGCCGACGTCATCAACATCTCGGGCAAGGGTTCGTCAACGAGCAAGGGTGAGTCCTTGCGCGACACCGTCCGCACCGTCGCGGCCATGGGTGTCGACGGCTTCGTCATCCGGCACAGCGCCAGCGGCGCCGCACAGCAGGTGTCCGGGTGGGTCGACGCGGTGGTCATCAATGCCGGTGACGGGACGCACGAGCACCCGACCCAGGCCTTGCTCGACGCCTACTCCATGCGCCGGCGCCTCGGTGACCTCGAGGGCAGGCACGTGGCCATCGTCGGTGACCTGACGCACTCACGGGTGCTGCGCTCGAACCTGATCTGCCTGAAGACCCTGGGCGCCCACGTCACCGTCGTGGCGCCGCCGACCCTGATGCCCGGCGGCATCGCGACCTGGGCCAAGAGCGAGGGCTTCGACACGTCGTACGACCTTGACGCCGTCCTGCCCACCGTTGACGCGGTGATGATGCTGCGGGTGCAGCGTGAGCGGATGAGCGGCGGCTTCTTCCCGACGGAACGCGAGTACACCGTCGGTTACGGCCTGACGCGGGAGCGGCTCAGGTCCCTCCAGGAACACACGGTCATCCTCCATCCGGGGCCGATGAACCGTGGCCTCGAGATTGCCACGGATGCTGCTGACGCCGCCCAGTCCCTGGTCCTGGACCAGGTCTCCGCCGGAGTCGCCATCCGGATGTCCGTGCTCTACCACCTGCTTGCCGGCGAAGGGACGCTCGCATGAGCCTGCTTGTCAAGGGTGCCGACCTGCTTGGCGCCGGCCGTCAGGACCTGCTGATCAGCGACGGTGTCATCACCGAGATCGGCAGCCTTGCCTCCGGACTGCGAAGCAGCCACACGGTAGACCAGACCATCGACGCGGACGGTCTGGTCGCGCTGCCAGGTCTGGTCGACCTGCACACGCACCTGCGTGAGCCTGGTCGCGAGGACGCCGAGACCATCGCCAGCGGCTCTGCTGCTGCGGCGATCGGCGGGTTCACGGCGATCCTGGCCATGGCAAACACGACCCCGGTCACGGACACCGCCGAGGCCGCGGAGCGCATCCTGGACCTCGGCCGGCTGACCGGGCTGGTCGACGTCCAGCCGATCGGAGCCGTCACGAAGGGCCTGGCCGGCGAGGAGCTCGCCGAGCTCGGCCTGATGGCTCGCTCGCGGGCAAGGGTGCGGGTCTTCTCCGACGACGGCAAGTGTGTCCGTGACGCCCGGGTGATGCGCCGCGCTCTCGAGTACGTCAGGGCCTTCGGGGGTGTGGTCTCCCAGCACTCCCAGGACCCCATGCTGGCCGACCACAACGCGTGTTGTCATGAGGGCGAGGTGTCGGGACGCCTTGGTCTGCCTGGCTGGCCCGGTGTTGCCGAAGAGGTCATCGTTGCGCGCGACGTGATGCTGGCACGGCATACGGGTTCGCGGGTGCACGTCGCCCACGTGTCCACGGCCGGCTCGGTCGAGGTCATCCGATGGGCGAAGGCACAAGGCATCTCGGTGACAGCCGAGGCGACTCCGCACCACCTGATGCTGACCACCGACCTGCTCACGGGGTACGACCCGGTGTTCAAGGTCAACCCGCCCCTGCGGCCGAGCGAGGACGTCGAGGCGCTCCGAGACGCCCTGGCTGACGGAACGATCGACGCCGTCGCGACCGACCACGCGCCCCATGCCCGCCACGACAAGGAGCACACGTTCGACAAC
>JANOHS010000543.1:0-8127 GCA_031406655.1 Micrococcales bacterium | reverse complement strand
TCCAGGCCCAGGGGTCCACCGACACGCACGGCCACGGCTTCCATCGCCTCGGCCAGGCCAACGCCTCCTCGGAGGGTCAGGGCAAGCAGGTCGATGACTCCAGCCACCTCAGCGACGGGGACAGCGTTCCTGGTGGGTCCGGCGTCAACACTGGCACGGGAGGCCTCCACCCCTTCGTCCATCCCACCTCGACTCGGCACCACTTGGCCGACCGGAGACACGCTCGGCCAGGCGAGCACCGCTGCCGCTGTCAGCGCCATCACCGCGAGGCTCACGCGATCACCGGCCCGCGGGCGACGGCTCGCACCATCCGGTGCACCCACCAGCGACCGATGCCTGCCAGGCACAGCCCGAGCACGAGGCTGACCTGGGTGAGCCGGGAGCCCGCATAGAGCTCGCGCGGTCCGATTCCCAAAGCCAGTCCCATCAACGGCCCACCGAACGGCAGGACGGTCAGCAGGTTCACGGTGGCCTTGGCTCCGGCCACCGCTGAGGCAAGGCGTCGCTCATGGGCGATTCGGGCTTCGAGCAGCCCAGCCGTCGTGCGAACCGCCTGGGCCAGGGGTGCGCCCATGTCCTCGGTCAGCGACCAGGCCTGCGCCAGCAACAAGAGCTCGGCCGAGCCCGCCGCCTCGCCGGCCTCACGCCAGAGGGGGGCGAGCAAGGCTCCGTCGGCCGCTGCCGCCGCCATCCCTGCGGCCAGCGCGCCCAGGGGGTCGAGGCGACCAGGGGCGGACCGGGCGTCGGCGGCGATCCGCAGAGCCGAGGCCGGGGCCATCCCTGCCTCCAGAGCCGGGGCCACGGCCTCGAGCAGAGCGAGCACATCAGCTGTGCTCAGCCCGGTGGCGCCTCGGCCCGGCCGCCAGTGACGCGCTCGCTTCCAGGCTGAGACCTGCAAAGAGCCAGGAACAAGGAGCAAGGGCAACGACCGGGGCAGAATCGACAGACGGCGCCCACCGAAGCGTTGCGGCCAGGTCAGAATCCCCATCGCCGCCAGCAACCCCACCGCCAGGCTCACGGGACAACACCCGGATCGAGGTCCAACAACCGGGCAAGGCCGGGCCAGGCCGTCCCGACAACCGTCTCCCCGGCGGCGCCCCTGGTCAGCGCGGACTTCACCTCAGGTCTGCCGTCCGTCCCCCGGGCGAGGACGGCCACGGTGTCCACGAACCGACGGCCGCAGCTGCGGCGCACATGCACGACCACCTGCACGGCGCTGAGCAGCTGTGCGTGGACGGCAGTCGGCACCAGCCCCGCCAGCGCGCCCAACGCCTCGAAACGGGCCACGACGTCGGCGCCGGTGTTGGCGTGGATCGTGCTGCATCCGCCCTCGTGCCCGGTGTTGAGCGCAGCCAGCATCTCGCGGACCTCAGCGCCGCGAACCTCGCCCACCACGAGGCGGTCGGGACGCATGCGCAACGACTGGCGCACCAGGGAGGTGAGCCCGATCGCCCCCCGGCCCTCGACGTTGGCCGGGCGCGCCTGTAGCCGCACGACATGGGGGTGGGCGATGGCGAGCTCGCGCACGTCCTCGACGATGACGAGCCGCTCGCTGACCTCGACCTCGCCCAGCAAGGCACCCAGGAGCGTGGTCTTGCCACTACCTGTGCCGCCACTGACGACGAAGGAGCAGCGCCTGCTGACCAACGCCTCGAGCACACGGAGCCACCCCTGGCTGAACGTCCCCCATCGAGCCAGCTCGACCAGGCTGGGGGCCACCCGGCGGGGAACGCGCAAGCTGATGTGAGATCCCTCAACGGCGATCGGCGGGAGCACGGCGTGGAGGCGGACGCCGCCGGGGAGCAACCCGTCGACATACGGGCTGGTGTCATCAAGGCGTCGACCGGCCAGCCCCGCCAGCCGGACGGCGAGTCTGCGCACTGCGGGCTCGTCACCGACCTCGCAGTCGGTGTGGGTCAGGCCGTCGCCGCGATCGACCCACACTCCGGTGCCCGGGTTGACCAGCACGTCGGTGACCAACGGATCGGCCAGCAACGGCTCCAGCGGGCCGGTGCCCAGCACCCGGGCGGCAAGCTCACTGCGAGCTCGCTCGGCACCTGTCTCGCCCAGGACGACGGCCTCGCCATCGAGAACCTGCGCCACGAGCCCCTGCGTCGGGGCCCGGCCGGCCCTGATCTGGGCCCAGACCGTGGGCGACACGCTCATGAGGCGTCCCGCCGCGCACCGACCAGGCACTGCGCCAGTACCTTGTCCGCGGCAGCCGCCAGGGCGCCCTTGGCAGAGGTTCCGGGTGGGATTCCGTGCAGCACATCAGCAGCCAGCGATGGCTCCTCACGCACAACCGCGAGCAGGGGGAGGTCCAGCGCACCCGCGACCGTGTCAGCGAAATGGCTGCCCTTCCCGCTGGTGCGCAGGCAGAGCCATACGTCCGGACAGGCGCGGACCAGGTGCACGGCGATCGCGCTGGCGCCCGCGAGATCACGGATGCCCGACCCGGCGAGCAGGACCATCGTGTCCACCGAGTCTGCCAACGCGCCAAAGACCTCGTGATCAGGGCGCGGGAGGTCGACCACCACCAGGTCCGCTGCCGCGTTGAGCGAGTGGAGCACCTCATGGACGATCTCGCCGCTCAGCCGGACGTCACGTGCGCGGTCGAACGAGAGCACGCCGACGCCATCGACGGTTGGCAGTCGCAACAGAAGCTCAGGTCCGTCGATGCGACCCCTTGCCCCGGCCAGGTCCGGCCAACGCACCCCGCGCTCCTGCTCGATTCCCAGGGTCACGTCCAGCCCCCCGCCGAGTCGGTCGCCGTCCAGGCAAGCCGTGCGCAGGCCGCCGAGTGCTCCGCGAACCGCGATCGCAGCGGTGAGCACCGAGGCGCCGACTCCGCCGGACCCGCCGACCACTCCGATGATGTGTGCCGTTGTCATGCCACCACGGTGGGTCGCAAGGCATCCGCCCGGCCAGAGCTCCCGTCAGTCTGTGGACGCTGGGCCTACACCGGTGAGGGCTGTGGATAACCTGCCCGGCCCGAGACGGGGACGGCCCCCGACGGGGGACATCGGGGGCCGTCGACGCGCCAAGCTCCGGGGGGGAGGAACTGGTGCGCCAGCACACTCAACCCCGTGGGGGAGTGTGCATCTCCAATAGTGGCGCCTTTGGGGTCATGAGTGCAACTGACGCACAGTTTGGCAGGAGAAAAGATGATGGCACCCCGCGAACGGGGTGCCATCTCACCGCGAGACTCGCGGGTTACCAAGCGTGAATCTTCTTATGTCGCAGCGGGACAAGCCCGCCACGAACTGTCCATCAGTGGACTGCCCGCGCGTGGGTGCCCGTTTGTCTCGCGATGGTCGTCGGGCTCTCGCCCGTCGGCTCACTTCTTTGTCTACTCGCTTTTGAACGCGAACGGAAGTCTTGACTTTTGGGACAAATCGGAGGTGAGTTTCCGCCGTGCCGGCAGCCGAGCACGGGCTCAGGTGAGGCGACCCGCGAGCACCGCGTCCGCAATGCGACCGCCTTCCTCGGCCCCGGCCACGACGGCCCGCGCGCAGTGCAGGATCCACGCTGAAACCCCCTGTGGGGACCCCGTGCCGTATCCCGCGAGCGCGCCGAGGTAGGCAGCCCCACCCTCCGCGCCGTGACCCACCTCGGTGACGGCCACCCCGGTCGGGTCCAGCCCGCTCGCCCGGATGACGGCCCGCTCCATGGCCCTGGCAACCAACCCGTTGCAGCGGACAAAGGGCCGGACGGTTGCGATCTCCGCGTGCACCAGAGCCGCCACCACGAGCGCGGGTGCGTCGCTGGCGCGAAGCATGAGCTCGACGATCCCTGAAAGCCTTTGTCTGACAACGATGTCGTCGGGCGCCGGGCCGAGATCCAAGAGCTCATGCGAGATCTCACCTACCTGCCGGGGGCGTCCGACCTGCGGCTCCGGCAGCAGGTGTGCGGCGGCCGCGACGTGGATCCGGGCAAGCGCCTGAGCAGGTGCCGTCACGACCATCGCGCGGATGTGCTCGGTCTCGGCCGTGGCCTGCACCGCGCCCCGCAGCATCGCCTCGAGCGGGTCCGGGATCTCCGGCCATGCCGTGGCGCCACGCATGAGGTCGCGGACGACGTCGACATCCATCTCGGCGCCGTCGAGCGCCGCACTCGCGCGGGCACCCCGGACCCGCGACTCGGCTGCGGCTGCAGGGATCTGACGGCGCAGCGCCTGATGCCAGCGCAGCTGCGTGCAGGACTGCCGCGCAGCGTCGGTGGCCTCGGGGACACCCGGCAACACGGACAGCCTGACGAGTGAGTCAGCGATGGTGGACACGCCTCGCAGCATATGGTTTTCCAGCGCCTAGAGTTCCCCACGTGCCCCTATCCACGGACCTGCCCACGGTCTTGGTCATCATCACCGCGGCGATAGCCCTGATGTTGCTGACCTGGGCCGTCACGAGGTCGGCCAGGGGGCGCCGCGAGCTTGGCTCCCCGGTCGACCGCGCGACCTACGACACGCTGCACACGGCGTCCCTCGCCTCGCAGCACCTTGGCGACGGACTCACACCGAAGGGGGCGTCCAGGGCGGCCAAACACCTGCGCGCGATGCTGGGAACCGAGGCAATCGCCTTGTGCGACAGCGCATCCACCCTCGCTTGGGACGGTGCCGGGGGCCACCATCGCGAGGACGTATGGCGGCACGCCAGCGAGGTGCTCACCTCCGGTCGCACTGTGGTCCTTGATGCGGGCGACGTGGCCTGCGGTGACCCGGACTGCCCCATCCGGACAGCGGTGCTGGCACCGGTCATCTCCGAGGAGCGTGTCGTCGCCGCGCTGGGGGCCTACGGCCCGAGCGCCTCCGCAGGCCTGGCCCGGGCGACCGAGGAAGTGGCCGGCTGGGTGTCGACACAGGTTGAGCTGGCCGAGCTGGGACGGCATCGAACCCGCGCCATGGAGGCCGAGCTGCGAGCCCTCCGTGCCCAGATCAGTCCGCACTTCATCTACAACTCCCTGGCGGCCATCGCCTCGTTCGTCCGCACCGACCCCGACCGGGCCCGCGAGCTGCTGCTCGAGTTCGCCGACTTCACCCGCTACTCGTTCCGTCGGGGCGGAGCGTTCACGACGTTGGCCGATGAGCTGGGCAACATCGAGCGTTACCTGGCGCTGGAGCAGGCTCGTTTCGGGGACCGGCTGCAGATCTCGCTGCTGGTCGCGCCCGAGGTCCTGTCGGTCGCAGTGCCGTTTCTGGCGATCCAGCCACTCGTGGAGAACGCTGTGCGTCACGGCTTGGAGTCCAAGGAGGGCGTCGGGCACATCAGCATCACGGCCAGCGACCAGGGCCCCGAGGCCGAGATCGTGGTCGAGGACGACGGGATCGGCTCCGACCCCGAGCTGATGCGCCGGATCCTGGCAGGGGATCAGGACAGCGACAGCGACAGCGTCGGGCTCGGCAACGTCGACGGGCGGCTGCGCCAGGTCTACGGTGACGAGTACGGCCTTGTGGTCGAGACGGCACCGGGAGCCGGCACCAAGGTGACGTTCCGCGTCCCCAAGTTCTCGCCCGGCATACGCCCGTCGACGTAGTCTCGGCACCATGTCAGAGCACACGACGGCGCCCACGAAGGGTCTTCGTGCCCTGGTGGTTGATGACGAGGCCCCGGCGCTCTCCGAGCTGACCTACCTGCTGCACCAGGACGACCGGATCGGTGACATCCGCACCGCGTCCAACGGCGCAGACGCGCTGCGGGCCCTGGACGCCGCTCCGGTCGACGTGCTGTTCTGCGACATCAAGATGCCGGGCCTGGACGGCATCGAGCTGGCCCGGGTTCTGGCCCGGTTCGCCGAGCGGCCGCAGGTGGTCTTCGTGACCGCCTACGACGAGCACGCGGTCGAAGCCTTCGAGGTGCGCGCCACCGACTACGTCATGAAACCGGTCCGGGCCGCAAGGCTTTCAGAGGCTGTACGCCGCGTGGTGGCCGCAATCGCCGCGGCGACTGGCACGGGCGGGTCGGGCCCGGCGGTCGAGGACGAGACGATCCCGGTGGGGCTCGGCGGTGTCACAACGTTCATCAAGCGCTCGCAGGTCAGGTTCGCCCAGGCGCAGGGCGACTACGCCCGGCTGCACACGGACACCGGATCGCACCTCGTACGCACGTCCCTCACGACTCTTGAAGAGCGTTGGGCGGAGGCGGGATTCGTGCGCATCCACCGCAGCACCCTGGTGGCCCTGCCCTACGTCGATGCTGTGCTCACAACCCGCGGAAGCTGCAAGGTCCGCCTGGGTGACGTCGAGCTGCAGGTGAGCAGACGGCACCTGCGCATGCTGCGGGACCGGCTCTCCTGGTCGAGCGGGACAGCCACCGCCCCGCCGACGCAGCCCACTCCGCCCTCGACGCCCTGATGTCAGTCACGCCGGGCCAGTCGTCGGGCCCCCAGAAGCGGGTACGGGTCACCTCCCCCAGGATGGGCGCACCTCGTCGAGGACCGGTGCGCCCGGTGACCAAGGACATCGACGAACAGACCCGCCTCGGCGAGCTGTACATGACCGCCCTGGTCCGGGCGCAGTGGCGACTGTCCTTGAAGGTGCTGGGGTCTGCGACGTTGACGATCGGCGGGCTCCCGCTGCTGTTCCTCCTCGTGCCCGCCACCGTGACCGTTCACGTCGGACCGATCCCCTTGCCCTGGCTGATTCTTGGTGTGCTCATCTACCCGGCGCTCTGGCTCGCCGGGCGTTACTTCGTGCGGCACAGCGAGCAGATCGAGCGCGAGTTCATCCAGCTCGTGGCGCGACGGTGACCCGCCGGTGAACAGCACGCTCGGCATCACGGCCATCACCTTGGTGTGCGTGGTGACGTTGACGATCGGCGCCATCGGATTCCGGCTCTCCAGGACGACCAGCGACTTCTACGTGGCCAGCCGGATGATCACTCCGACGTGGAACGCGTCCGCGATCGGCGGCGAATACCTCTCTGCCGCTTCATTTCTCGGGGTCGCCGGGCTGGTCTACTCCCTCGGCGCCGACATGTTGTGGCTGCCCGTCGGATACACGGTCGGCTACCTCGTCCTCCTGCTGCTGGTTGCAGCGCCGTTGCGGCGTTCAGGGGCCTACACCCTCCCCGACTTCGCGGAGGCACGGCTGGAGAGTGTGCGGGTGCGCAGGCTCAGCTCGGTGCTGGTCCTTGCCATCGGATGGCTCTATCTCCTCCCCCAGTTCAAGGGTGCGGGACTGGCCCTCCAGACGATCAGCGGAGCACCAGCCTGGGTGGGCAGCCTGATCGTGGCGGTCGTGGTGGTGACCAACGTCGTCGCCGGCGGGATGAGGTCCATCACCCTGGTGCAGGCAGTTCAGTACTGGATCAAGGTGACGGCCATCAGCATCCCTGCGTTCGTCCTGCTGTCATGGTGGCTGCGCAACGGCCAGCCGGTCCCTGACGTCCCGCCCTCACCACAGGGCGGCGAGTGGTCACACCCGCTCAGCGGGTTCGGTGGGGTGGAGCATCCGGTCTATGCCACGTACAGCACGCTGCTGGCGCTCTGCTTCGGGACCATGGGGCTCCCCCATGTGCTGGCGCGCTTCTACACCAACCCCAACGGAGGAGCCGCACGACGCACGACGCTGGTGGTGCTCGCGCTGCTCGGCCTCTTCTACGTCTTCCTCCCTCTGTATGGCGCGTTCGGGCGCATCTACCTGCCACAGCTGCCAGCCGGCGCGTCCCCGGACTCGGTCACGCTGCTGCTCCCCCTCGCCGTCAGTCCGGGACTGGGTGGTCAGCTGATGTCCGCGCTTCTCGCGGGAGGCGCCTTCGCGGCGTTCCTGTCCACGGCGTCGGGTGTGACGATCTCCGTGGCCGGGGTCGTCGACCAGGACCTGATCCGGGGCCGCTTCAGGAGGTCTACCGGCGGTGACGCACGTGCGGTGAACACCTTCCGGATCGCGACAGTCGCCGGAGTGATCATCCCGTTCGGGCTTTCGCTGGCCGCCCGCAACCTCGGGCTGGCTGACACCGTGGGGCTTGCCTTCGCCATCGCGGCTTCGACCTTCTGCCCGCTGCTCATCCTGGGCATCTGGTGGCGACGCCTGTCCACCGCCGGTGCTGCCGCCGGACTGGTGGTCGGCGGCACCCTGGCAACCGCCGCGGTGTTGCTGACCATCTCCGGGCAGGTGCACGGTGGCTGGGGTGG
>JANOHS010000281.1:0-5233 GCA_031406655.1 Micrococcales bacterium | reverse complement strand
GATCATGCCGACAGCGGCGATCCACTCGATCGGTCCGGCTGTCGTGCGGAACCCGATCAGCAGGCCGACGCCGAGCACGAGCACGACGGCGATGACCGCCTGGATGGTGTTGCCGAGCACATGCCCGGCGAGCACCGCAGCCCGCGAGATCGCCATGGTGCGGAACCGCGCGGTGATGCCCTCGGTCATGTCCATCGCGACAGTTGTCGCGGTGCCGCCGCCGGTGCCCGCGATGGTGATCACCAGGATTCCCGGTATGACGTACGCGAGGTAGGCCTCCCGCCCGCCGGCCGGGTCCACGCCCGGCAACCCGGCCCCGAGCGTGCCGCCGAACACGAACACGAACAGCAGCAGGAAGACCACCGGACCCACGATGGTGAACACGGACAGGCCCGGGTAGCGCACCATGTGCAGCAGGTTGCGGCGCAGCATGGTGATTGCGTCGGCGATGACGTGCGACTGTCGTCCGGTGCCGGGGGCCGTCTGGTGCTGGGCGGTGACGGTGGTCATGACTTGGTTTCCTTTGTGTCGACCCGGCCGGTGAGCGCAAAGAACACATCATCGAGATCCGGGGTGTGGATGCTGAGGTCGTCGACCTCGAGGTTGGCCGCGTCGAGGCGGTCCAGCACTGTGCGCAGCGCGCCGACCCCATCGCCGCTCGGCACGGTGAGCGCGAGCCCGGCGTTGTCGCTGGCGGACCCATCGAGCAGGCGGGAGGCGGCGTCGAGCGCCGCGGCATCCGCGAACCGGAGCCGGATGTGCCCGCCGGGCACGAGGCGCTTGAGCTGGTCCGGCGTCCCGTCGGCGACGATCCGTCCGCCGTCGAGCACTGCGATACGGTCCGCGAGCTCGTCCGCCTCGTCGAGGTTCTGGGTGGTGAGCAGCACGCTCGTGCCGTCCGCGACGAGGCCGCGCACGATGTCCCACATGGTGTGACGGCTGCGGGGGTCCAGGCCCGTGGTGGGCTCGTCGAGGAAGAGGACGCTCGGTGTCGCAACGAGGGTCATCGCGAGGTCGAGGCGGCGCTGCATCCCACCGGAGTAGGTGGCGAGAGGCTTGCGCGCGGCCTCGACGAGGTCGAACTGCTCGAGCAGCTCGACCACCCGCACCTTCGAGCGATTCGCGCCGAGGTGGCGCAGCCGGGCCATCAGCATGAGGTTCTCCTCGCCCGTCAGCAGCTTGTCGACAGCGGAGAACTGGCCGGTCAGGCCGATCACCGCGCGCACGCCGTCCGGATCGCGAACGACGTCGCATCCGTTCACCAATGCCGTGCCGCCGTCGGGCCGCAAGAGCGTGGACAGGATGTGCACGGTCGTCGTCTTGCCGGCGCCGTTCGGGCCGAGCAGAGCGGTGACCGTGCCCGCGCTCACGGTGAGGTCAACGTCGTCGAGCACGATTTTCGCGCCGTAGGACTTCCGCAGCCCGTGGACTTCGATCGCTGTGGTGGACATGTGTGTCCTTCCCTTCTGTTGGTTGCCCTGGCTGTTGGATGGCTCGGTCATCGGGTGCGACGGATGGTGATGTCGCCGTACTGGGTGCGCGCACGTACTGCGACGGTCTGCTCGGATGCATCGGGGGCGCGATCGCCGTCGAGCTCGTTGCGGACACGCCCGTCCTTCGAGGACAGGTCGAGCCAGGCGGGCACGCTCGCGCGCACGCCGATCGTGATCTGGCCGTAGCCGCTCTCGACCTGAATGGAGCCGCTCGAGATCTCGTGGAGCAGGATGGCGCCGTACGCGGTCTTCGCCGTGACCGAGTCGAGGGCCTTCGTGATGTCGAGGTCGCCGTACGAGAGCTTGGCCTCGAGTTCGCCGCCGCACTCGCCGACGACGATCGTGCCGTGCGACGCCTTGAGCACGGCGTCGCCCGTGATCGCTCCCAGCCGGATCTGACCATGGTCGGCCGTGATCTCGACCCCGCCGCCGGCGTTCGCGACAGTCACGTTGCCGTGCATGGCGCGCACCCACAGATCGCCGGTGGTGTCGAGATCGACCATCGAGCTCTTGACGCGGGTCGCACCGAGGCGCCCGACGGTGCGCACTCCGCCCGCGGAGGTCTCGGCGGTGAGCCGCGACCCTGACGGCAGCTCAACCCTCACATCCACTGACTCGAACGGACCGACGAAGCTGAAGCGCGGTCGCGGGCCGGTGATGGTGAGCCGCCGGCCGTCGAAGTCGACCTTGGTCTCCTCCGCGCCTCGGATGTCGACCGCCTTCGCCGGGTTCGTCGGCGATACCGTCACGACAGTGTCCTTCCGGTCGCCGGCGATGATCTCGACCGCGCCGACCGGCAGCTTGATGGCGAGGTCGATCGGTGTGGGTGTATCGAATGTAGGCATGCTGGGGCGTCCTTTCTCTGGGCGTGTTTGTCCGGCCCCGTGGGTCCGCGTGGCTGGTGGACGTGTGGTGGGCTGAGCGGGTTAGCGGGCCCAGCCCGCGAAGTTGTCGCCCGTGCGCAGCGTGCGCTGCGTGGATCGTCGTTGTTTGGGTTGGAGAGAGGCCGCGATCGCACGGACCAGCCACGTGTTGACGGAGAAGCCGTCAGCCGCCGCCGCCTCGTCCACCCGTGCCTTGAGGGCGTCCGGCAGACGGAGCGTTGTGCGCGAGGTGCTCGCGTCGTCGAGGTCGGCGGGTACAACGTGCCGCTCATCGGCGTCGGGCTCCGTGATGGGCTGGGTGACCACGAACTCGATCTCGCGTCCGCGCAGCCGCAGGTCAACCGAGCCGGGCGCGAGGTCGCGGGTGATCTCGCCGGCCGCAGCCGACAGGGCGTCGAGCAGCACGAGCCGCGTCGCGGAATCCAGTCCGGCGGCGAGGCGCTCAGCGACGGCGCGGGTGTCCTCCGCGCCGTTCGCCGCGGCATCCACCAGCTGGCGCTGCAGGTCGAGGATGTACTGTCCGAGTTCCACGCCACCATGATGACACCACAGTGGTGTCATGTCAAGGTATCGTGGTGTCATCGGCCATGACACGCGCGGCTCCGCTTCGAGCAGGGACGCCCGGCAAGAGTCGGTCGACGCAGCGAACAGGTGCGTCAGGGGCGCTGCATGCCGATCGTCTCGAGACCCGTCGGTCCGGCCACCACCGCCAGGGCATCCGCCCCGGACCGGTTCACCGCGTCGACCACGTCGTCGACCGCCCATGGCACGGCCAGGCCGTCTGCGCGGACCCAGAGGTCCACCCGGGCACCGGTGAGGCGCTCGACCGCGCCCGTGACGACGCCGTCGGGGGCACCGACGAGCAGTACATAGGCAGGTCCGTGCCGAGGTTCCGGCACCGGCAACCGCGTCCGATCGTCACGGTAGACCGCCCAGTGGTAGCCGGAGATGGCCCCGGTCGCCAAAAGGATGGCCACCGGTATGCGCATCTCGCGCACCACCTGAGCATCGAAGCCGCCTTGGAGTGCACCCTGGATCCCCAGGTACGCGGCGACCAGGACGGCGATGACCGCAGTGACCCCGCCGAGGCCGAAGAGCACGAAAAGGTAGATCCGCCGGGTTGGTGAACCGAGCTCCTCAGGACCACCGGCGCGTGTCGACCGTCCCAGGCGCAACCAGAACACCCACCACAGCGGCCCGCCGACGACCAGCAGGGTGACCCCGGATAGCAGCGAGTTGACCACTGAGGTCCCGACCTCGACCGCGGCAACGGGGACCAGTGACTCCACGAGCGCGACGACCACCATGGTCAGGCCGACCGCTGCGGCCAGCAGCGCGATCCCGGCCATGAGGTACTCGTAGACCCGGGTGACCTCGGTGCGTTCGGGTGTGGCCGCGGCCAGGACCTGACGGTGGTACCACCAGCTGACGGCTCCGACGACGACGCACGCGCTGGCGGTCGGCACCCCCCTGAAGTGCTGTGCGGCCTGGGTGGAGGCGGGCTCGCCGACGAGCCAGACGAGCAGCTGGTACAGGGCGGTGCTGGCGCCGACCACGGCCAGGATCAACGACCCGCCGACGCCGACCGGGAGGACGTAACCGAACCACAGTGGTGAACGGCGGGACCCTGTCAGGCCCTTCAACCAGTAGACGACCCAGACCGGCACGCCGACGACCACCGTGGCTGCGGCCTGGGAGATCTGGTGCGGCTCCCCTACGAGCACAGTGCTGGTCCCGTCCAGGAAGAGGGCGGTCAGCGACGCACCAAGAAGCCCGACCAGACCGGCGACGGTCGTGCCGAGACCGATGAGTGAGCCGATCACCAGCTGCCCCTGTCGGCGGTCGGCCTCGAGCATCCGGCCGGCCACGATCCAGTGGACGAGCCAGACCGCAGACCACACGACGAACCCGGAAAGGGCAGACCAGTCGAAGCGCTGACCCGCCAGCACGGTCGAGACGATGTCATGCAGCGCGAACATGGCCACGACAAGGGCCGTCAGCGGGGCGAGCGTGGTGTAGAAAGCCCAGCCGAGCGCGCGTGCCTCGTCGGGATCCTTGCGGAGGCTTCGTCGCGACCACGCGGCCAGCAGGACGAACATCGGGATGCCGAAGACGGAGAAGGTCAGTGCCCGGGCCACTGCCGAGCGGTCGTCCCCGGCCAGCGCAGGCCCACGGAAGACCAGGCCCAGCAGCTCTGAGAGACCGACGGCCGCCACGACCATCAACCCGAAGAGCAACAGGTACTGGAAGAAGCGCCGGATGCTGTGGGCGTCGGTCCCCCGGGGTCCTGTGCGGTTGCCGAGCTGGCGAACGGCCCAGACGACCAGAACGATCGGCAGCGCGATGGTGAACAACGAGAAGATCAGCCCGATGACCATGGTCAGCCCTTCGTGGAGGCGCAGGGAGACAGGAGCCAGGGTGATCCTGTGATCTTCCAGGCCCCGCTCTCGCGTTGAACGGTGATCCGCTCCTTGTGCGTGTAGCCCGAGGACTCGAAGGGGCCATCCCCGGAGCCCTCGGTGACGTCGACCGTCACGACCGCATGGTCGCCATCGACGGTGGAGTGGTCGAGCACGATCCGTGCGGACTCGGGGGCGTATGCGGACGCCACGTCCGCGACGTCACAGCCGGACGACGGTGAGAGCTGGTCCGCGGCGACCGGATAGTCCCCGTCGAACACCGCCTGCAGGTACGCCTGGACGACTCCCTCAGGGGTGTTCGGGTCCAGGTCGGGCGCCGTGCGGTTCGCCGCCACCACCCCGGCGAGGACCGCCAGGAGCACCACGGCTCCGACGAAGATGGCAAGGACACGGTTCATGGCGATTCTCCCCAGCTCAGACACATGGCCTGATAGTG
>JANOHS010000280.1:0-13653 GCA_031406655.1 Micrococcales bacterium | reverse complement strand
TGCCCACTGCCGAGGTCGGGAT
Source organism: Micrococcales bacterium (assembly GCA_031406655.1). Classification (GTDB taxonomy): domain Bacteria; phylum Actinomycetota; class Actinomycetes; order Actinomycetales; family Dermatophilaceae; genus UBA4719. The sequence goes on along the minus strand of JANOHS010000280.1, from coordinate 13,631 downwards.
CCGGACAGCCAACAGGCTCAGCGCGGTCGTGTCGCATACGAGCGCGGCCGCCCACTGGGGCTGGGAGATGAAGCAGGTGCCGGCGCGTCCGACGGTCACAGTGCCCCGCAACCGCAAGGTCCCGGCTGAGGTGCGAGCTGAGGTCGACGTCTTCTGGCGGCCACTGGCCCGAGGTCGGATCGCGCCGGCCGCGGTGACCGCACCGATACAGACGGTGCTTGACTGCGCCAGGTGGCTGCCGTTCGACGAGGCGCTCGCGATCGCCGACTCCGCCCTGCGGCACCGTTCGCTCACCAATGCCGAGCTGGTATGCGCGGCCCGTGACGTCCGGGGCCACGGTCGGCAGGACGTGCTGCGGGTTGTCGACGCCGCAGATGCCCGTGCTGACAACCCGTTCGAGTCGGTGCTGAGGGCGATCGGGCTTGGCGTGCCGGGGCTCCATCTGGTGCCGCAGGTCGAGATCCACATCCCTGGACGCCGGCTCGCCAGACCTGACCTGGTGGACGAGCGGCGCAAGATCGTGGTCGAGGCGGACAGCTTCGAGCACCACGGTTCGCGCAGGGCCCTCGTGGTCGACTGTGCCCGGTACGACAACCTGGTCGCCCAAGGCTGGACCGTGCTGCGCTTCGCCTGGGAGCAGGTGATGTTCCAGCCGGCGTGGGTCCGCTCGACCCTGATGGCCGTCACCGGTCCGCTGGGCCGCGTGGCCGAAGTGGGCCCAGACGTGGCGGTCGAACGTGCACTTGCCGCCAGCTGAGCGTTTCCGCTGGTTGGGTCACGCACGAGTCGCACGCCTGAAGGGCTGAAAGTCGGGGTCGTGCACGTTCGACGGCGGCCGTTGCCCGTCGTCGAGGTCATCCGTGCCGGGGTGCGCGGCTCCCGTAGCCTTGGCGACATGACCTCTCCGAACGACCGGTCCGCCGGCCCCGACGCTGGATTCAACACTCGTGCCATCCATGCGGGCCAGGAGCCGGACCCCACGACCGGGGCCGTCGTGCCGGCGATCTACCAGGTCTCGACCTACAAGCAGGACGGGGTGGGCGGCCTCCGGAACGGATACGAGTACAGCCGTTCGGCCAACCCCACCCGGACGGCGCTGGAGGAGTGTCTCGCGGCGCTGGAGGGCGGCGGCCGCGGTTTTGCCTTCGCCTCCGGCCTGGCCGGGCAGGACACCGTCATCCGATCGCTGCTCAAGCCGGGTGACCACATGGTCGTTCCGACCGATGCGTACGGGGGCACCTACCGGCTGGTCAACAAGGTCGCCCTCCCGTGGGGTGTTGAGCACTCGGTCGCCAGGATCTCCGACGTCGAGGCGGTGCGCGCCGCGATCCGGCCGGGTCAGACCAAGATCGTCTGGGTCGAGACACCGACCAACCCGTTGCTGGGCATCGCCGACATCGCCGCGCTCGCAGCCGTCGCCCACGAGGCTGGTGCGATCCTCGCGGTCGACAACACGTTCGCGACGCCCTACCTGCAGCAGCCGCTGGCGATGGGCGCCGACGTCGTGATGCACTCGACCACGAAATACTGCGGCGGCCACAGTGATGTCGTCGGCGGTGCGGTCGTGACGGCGCGCACCATTGCCGTTCCCGGGTTCGAGGACTCCGAGGAGCGCATTGCGTTCCACCAGAACTCCATGGGGGCGATCGCGGGCCCCTTCGACGCGTGGCTGGTGCTGCGCGGTCTGAAGACCCTGGGGATCCGGATGGACCGCCACTGCGACAACGCCGAGAAGGTTGTGGAGTTCCTGCAGGGCCACAGCGCGGTCAGCACCGTCCACTACCCGGGTCTGCCCAGCCACCCCGGCCACGACGTCGCGACCAGGCAGATGAAGCGATACGGCGGGATGATCTCCTTCCAGGTGCGCGGGGGCGAGCAGCAGGCCGTCGACGTATGTGGCGCCACGGAGATCTGGACCCTGGGCGAGTCCCTCGGTGGGGTCGAGTCCCTCATCGAGCACCCCGCCCGTATGACGCACGCCTCCGTCCGCGGGACCGAGCTGGAGGTGCCCGCTGACCTCGTTCGGCTGTCCACCGGCATCGAGGACGTCGTCGACCTGATCGACGACCTCGACCGCGCGCTGGCCAAGGCCGCCGGTTGAGGCAGGTGCTTTGCGTCGACTTCGGCTCGACGTTCACCAAAGCCGTCCTGATCGACCCCTCGCAGGGGCGGCTTCTTGCGGGTGCGTCGGTACCCACCACCATCAGCACCGACGTCCTGGACGGCTACCGGTCGATCCGCCAGACCCTTGCTGCCAAAGGGTTCCCGGCGGTGGATGTGGTTCTGGCGTGCTCGAGCGCCGGCGGTGGCCTTCGACTGGCGGTCGTGGGCTATGAACGCTCGGTCACAGCCGAGGCAGGCCATCGGGTCGGGCTCAGTGCCGGCGCGAAGGTCGTGCATGTTGCCGCCGGACCGATGACCACAGCCCAGGTGGAGGCGCTCCGGGCGGCGCGCCCGGACGTGGTCCTGCTGGTTGGCGGCACTGATGGTGGCAACGCGGATGTGCTGCGGCACAACGGTTCTCGACTGGCCAAAGCCCGGATGCGCGCTCCGATCGTGGTTGCCGGCAACATCGAGGCCCGGGCCGACGTGGAGGCCCTCCTGGCGGCGACCGGCCGGCGGTTCGTTCTCACGGACAACGTGCTCCCACAGATCGGGGTGATCAGCCCGGATGGCGCGCGGGCGGCAATCCGTCAGTTGTTCCTGCGGCACGTCATCGGGGGCAAAGGTCTGTCGAAGGGCCCTGAGTTAGCAGCCATGGTTCGTGCGGCGACCCCTGACGCGATGCTGCGCGGGGTCGAGACGCTCGCCGCCGCGACCCATGAGGACGTGCTCGTCGTGGATGTCGGCGGCGCCACCACCGATGTCTACTCGGTGATCACCCCTCAGGGCGAGGACGCTGTGCTGCGCAAGGACGTCGTTGCCCCGCTCTGGCACGCTCGAACCGTCGAGGGTGATCTCGGGATGCGCTGGAACGCGACCGGCGTGGCGCAGGCGGCGACGGTGGAGCATCTGGTGCCACGCGTCGACATGGTGCGGCTGCGGGCCTGGGCGGAGCGGGTGGAGGCCGACCCGGCATACCTTCCCATCGGCGATGGCGAGATCGATCTCGACCTGACCCTCGCGCGCGTGGCTGCAGTCACTGCGGTGCGACGGCACGCACGTCCTTCGCAGACCTGGGACCCCGCCCGTCCGCTGGCCAGGGTCGCCCACGTCATCGGTTCGGGTGGTGTGTTGCGGCACAGCCAAGCGGCCAGGGCGGACGATGTGCTGCGAGCCATCACCAACGACGTCGGCGGCGGCTGGAAGGTGCCGGGCGAGGCGAGCACAAGGGTGGACTCGTCGTACCTGTTGTTTGCCGCCGGCCTGCTTGCGGACGCTGACGGTTATGGCCCGGAGGTGGCCGCCAGGGTGGCTGGCCAGGTTCTGTTTCGAAGTGAGCTCGGCCGGCGATAGCCTGCGCCCATGGCTTCCACGTCGCTGCCCGTGACCCTTGACGACGTGCTCTCTGCTCAAGAGCTGCTCAGCAGGATCGTGGGTCCCACCCCGCTGGAGCTCAGCCGCGCCCTCTCCGACCGTGTGGGCGGGGACGTCCACCTCAAGTGCGAGAACCTCCAACGCGCGGGGTCCTTCAAGATCCGTGGCGCGTACACGCGCATGTCTCGCCTCAGCGATGAGGAGAAGGCTCGCGGTGTGGTCGCGGCCAGCGCCGGTAACCATGCTCAGGGCGTGGCGCTGGCGGCCCACATGCTCGGCATCAGGTCGACCGTGTTCATGCCACTGGGCGCACCGATCCCCAAGCTGATGGCCACCCGGGCGTACGGCGCCCACGTCGAACAGCTCGGCACCAGCATCGACGAGTGTCTGGTCAGGGCAATGGCGTTCGAGGTCGAGACCGGCGCCGTCCTGATCCACCCGTTCGACCACATAGACATCGTCGCCGGGGCGGGGACCTGCGGCCTGGAGATCCTTGAGCAGTGCCCTGACGTCAGGACGATCCTCGTCAGCGTGGGCGGTGGCGGTCTGATCGCCGGCATCGCGACAGCTGTCAAGGCCCTGCGCCCTGACGTGCGCGTCATCGGGGTGCAGGCCGAGAAGGCCGCGGCCTACCCGCCGTCCCTGGCCGCCGGAAAGCCTGTTCCACTCACCAGGATGTCCACGATGGCCGACGGAATCGCCGTGGGCTGCCCTGGCGAGGTGCCGTACGCGATCGTCCGCGAGCTGGTCGACTCCGTCGAGACGGTCAGCGAGGACGCACTGTCGCGAGCCGTGCTGTTCCTGCTCGAGCGGGCCAAGCTGGTCGTCGAACCGGCGGGCGCCGCGGCCGTCGCGCGACTTCTCGACGCCGGCATGGGTGCTTATGAGGGGCCGGTCGTCGCCGTCCTGTCGGGGGGCAACATCGACCCGGTGCTGCTCCTGCGGATCGTCCGCCACGGTCTTGCCGTCGCCGGCCGTTATCTGCAGTTCCGCGTAAGGGTCCCGGACCGGCCCGGATCGCTGGCGGGGCTGCTGGCCGATCTGGCCGAGGCGGACGCCAACGTCCTGGAGATCGAGCACGTCCGCACGGACGCATCCCTGCCGGTGGACGAGGTCGAGATCGCGGTGCAGCTCGAAGCCAAGGGGCGCGAGCACTGCGAGGAGCTGCTCCAGACCCTGCGCGACAAGGGCTACTCGGTCGTCCTGGCCGACCTACGACAAAGCTGACCCTCAGGTCAGATAGGTGTCGGCCACGTCGAGGTGATCAGCCGGCATAGGGCTTGGCGTTCAGGACACTGACCTGCATCACGTCGCCGTTGGGCGCCAGGAAGCTGGTCGACTCGCCGACCTTCTTGTCGAGGATGGCCTTGCCCAGCGGTGACTTCTCGCTGTAGACCTCCAGGTCCGAACCGTCGGCGATCTCGCGGCTGCCGAGCAGGAAGGTCATGTCCTCGCCGCGGAGCTTGACCGTGACGACCATGCCGGGCTCGACGATCCCGTGATCAGGGGGGGCCTGTCCGACCGTCGCGTTGTCCAGCAGCTGGGTCAGCTGACGGATCCGGGCCTCCATCTTGCCCTGCTCCTCCTTTGCCGCGTGGTAGCCGCCGTTCTCCTTCAGGTCGCCCTCGTCGCGGGATGCCTCGATCTTCTTGGCGATCTCGGTTCGGCCTTCACCCGAGAGCGCGGTCAGCTCGCCCTTGAGCCGGTCGTACGCCTCTTGGGTCAGGTAGCTCGCGGCAGGCGTCGCAGTGTCGGTCACGTCTAGCTCCTCGTGTGCGGGTTCATGGCAACGGTCCGCCAGAACCAGCGGTATGCCGTGAGCCAAGCAAGCGGGTCCGGAACCCCGATCTGATGATCGGCAGGAACCAGACCCACGGTGTGTTGCGCCAAGTGTACCAATCATCTCCCCACAAAGAGGTGGCCGTGATCAGCTGACCCAGCAGGACCTGACCAGTCCGGTGACCGCGCGGGTCGTGGTGCGGACCCGGGTCGTGCGCTCCACCGTCGAGGCGTCGGAGCCCGGGATGTGGACCTCGACCAGCCCCACCGTCGCGAAGCTCTTGTCCAGGGCACGGATCGCGCAGGTGACATCCCGATCGACCGGCCGCCGGACGAGGTAGGTCACCTCCACGGCCTTGTCATCGATGACGCGATAACCCATGTCGGTCCAGCTCGGCTTGCCCACCGTGCTGGCCAGCCCGAGCCAGACGGCCACTGCGCAGCCGAGCAGGATGCCGATGGTGCTCAGGACCCACGCTCTGGCGTGCCCCGGGGCGGGACGTGGGATCGGCACGGGGAATACCTTTCCGGAGGAACTGGCGGCGGTCGGGTGAGAGGATGTGCGCTGAAACGATTGTCCGGTATGGCGCTGAGCAGGAGCGTACGTGGAGAACAGGCTGCGACTGATGGCGGTGCATGCGCACCCCGATGACGAGTCGAGCAAGGGCGCGGCCACGATGGCCCGCTACGTCGCCGAGGGGGCGGACGTCCTCGTCGTGTCATGCACGGGCGGCGAACGCGGCGACGTCCTCAACCCTGCGCTCCAGCACGACCCTGAGATCCTGCGCGACATGCCAGAGGTCCGCCGTCGCGAGATGGCCAACGCGGTCCGGGTCCTTGGCGTGACGCACACGTGGTTGGGCTTCATCGACTCCGGGCTTCCCGAGGGCGACCCGTTGCCGGCGCTGCCCGAGGGCTGTTTCGCGCTCGAGCCGATCGCCGTGACGACCGAGGCGCTCGTCCGGGTGATCCGGGACTTCAAGCCGCACGTGATGACCACGTATGACGAGAACGGTGGCTACCCCCACCCGGACCACGTCATGTGCCACACGGTGTCGATGTCGGCCTTCGCCGCAGCTGGTGACCCGAAGGCGTACGAGCATGCCGGCCCGGCGTGGCAGCCGCTGAAGATCTACTACAACCAGACCCTGACCAAGGGCCGGATCCTTGCCTACCACGAGGCGCTGGAGGCAGCCGGGATCGAGTCGCCCTTCGGCGAGTGGGTCTCGCGATGGGACGATCGCGGCGAGCGCAACATCACCACCAGGATCGAGTGCGCCGACTACTTCGAGACTCGTGACCGGGCTCTCCTGGCCCACGCGACGCAGATCGACCCTGCCGGCCCGTGGTTCAAGATGCCCATGCAGATGCAGAAGGACATCTGGCCGACCGAGGACTTCGAGGCAGCGTTGTCCTACGTGCCGGTCGAGCCCGGGGAGTCCGACCTCTTTGCCGGGATCGGCACGCCTGAGCAGGCTGACGCGCTGGCGACATCCGGCGAGCAGCACATCGCGTACGACGGACGGAAGGAAGCCTGATGGATCCCGAGAGTGTTGCCGTCACCGCAGGACTTGGCGGTTTCCTGTCCTTCTTCCTGCTCGCCGTGGCGCTGTACTTCCTGATGCGCAACATGACCGCGCGCATGCGCCGGATGGCCTACCGCGAGGAGCAGGCGGAAGCGGCCGTCAAGGGTGAGCAAGGCTCTGCCCGTTCGGATTCCACGGATATTGAGGATGGTCCAGCGGACGGCTCCAGCGTAGGCTGAGCGGATCGCGCGGGAGCGCCCGTGCCGACAGACCCGAGCAGATGGAGGTGACCGTCATGGGCGGTCGAGTGGTGCACTTCGAGATTCCCTTCGACGACGGCGATCGGGCTCGTGCGTTCTACCAGAGCACGTTCGGCTGGTCTGTGACCTCCCTGCCCGAGATGGGCTACACCCTGGTCAACACCGGCCCGACCGGCGAGCAGGGGCCCACGGAGCCGGGATATATCGGCGGCGGCATGATGCAGCGTTCCGATCGTGGCCAGGGGCCGGTCATCGTCGTTGATGTCGACGACATCGATGCGACGCTTGCCAGGATTGAGGAGCTGGGGGGCAAGACGGTGACACCACGCCAGGAGGTCGGGGAGATGGGGTTCAGCGCCTACTTCAACGACCCCGAGGGCAATCTGATGGGTCTGTGGCAGAACGCCCCGACGCCCCAGTGAACGGTCGGAAGCGCCGGTCGGGTCAGGCAACCGGTCCGGACGCGTAGACCGCCATGGACACCGCTATGTAGTGAACGACGAACGCGGCCACGGTGAAGACGTGGAAGATCTCATGGAACCCGAACCAGCGTGGTGAGGGGTTCGGGCGCTTGGTCCCGTAGACCACGGCGCCAAGGGTGTAGAGCAGGCCACCGATGGCGATCAGGATGACGACGGCGGCGCCCCCGGCCTCATACAGCGGCTTGAGGTAGAAGACCGCGACCCAGCCGAGCGCCACGTAGATGGGCGTGTATAGCCAGCGTGGCGCGCCGACCCAGAAGACGCGGAACAGCACTCCGCCGACTGCGCCGATCCAGGCGATGAGCAGCAGGCTGCGGGTCTTGTCCGGGGGAAGGAGCAGCAGGGCGAAGGGTGTGTATGTGCCGGCGATGATCAGGAAGATGTTGGAGTGGTCCATGCGCTTGAGCAGGCCCTGGACCGATGCGGACCAGGTGCCGCGGTGATATACCGCTGAGGTGCCGAACAGGAGCGCGGCCGAGATCGCAAAGATGATGGCGCCGATGCGAGCCTTGCTCGTCGGGGCAAGCACCACCAGGACGATGCCCGCCGTCAGGGCCAGCGGGAAGGTCCCGAGGTGGATCCAGCCGCGCAGCCGGGGCTTGACGGCCGCGACAGCCGCAACTGCCGCGCCCAACGGGTTGTGCTCGGCCTCCGAAGGTATGGAGCTCATGTGACAACGGTAACCTACGGAACCGTAAGTTACGACCTCGTAACCTGGCATCCCGGACTTTTGCTCCAGTTCAACCTGGTCGCCTCGCGCCCCGAACGCACAGGAGCGCGGAGTACCGTTGGATTCTGGCCAGGAGATCAAGGAGGCTTGCCGTGGGGCTGCGTGACCTGCTGTACGCGGCGTACGAGCGTCGACTCGTCGCAGGACTCCCGCCACAGAGCGTTCCACGTCACATCGGCGTCATGCTCGACGGGAACCGCAGATGGGCCAAGGCCAACGGCGCGAACACCGCCCAGGGGCACCAGGCTGGCGCTGACAACATCTCGCCCTTTCTCGGCTGGTGCACCGATGTCGGCGTGGAGGTCGTCACACTCTGGCTGCTTTCGACCGACAACCTCAACCGTCCGGCCAACGAGCTCGAGCCGCTTCTGTCGATCATCGAGAACGTCGTTGATGACCTTGCCGCCTCTCGACGATGGCGACTGAATCCCGTTGGGGCGCTTGACCTTCTGCCCGCAGAGACGGCACATCGTCTGAAGGAGGCAGCCGACGCCACGAGCGACGTCAACGCCATGATCGTCAACGTCGCGGTCGGCTACGGCGGGCGCCGCGAGATCGCCGATGCCGTCCGCTCGATGCTGCAGGAGCACGCGGCCAAGGGCACCTCGCTCGAGGAGCTGGCCGAGATCTTCGACGTGGGCCAGATCGCCGACCGTCTCTACACCAAGGGTCAGCCCGACCCCGACCTGGTGATCCGGACCTCGGGCGAGCAGCGGCTCGGTGGCTTCCTTCTCTGGCAGAGCGCCCACAGCGAGTTCTACTTCTGCGAGGCGTACTGGCCGGACTTCCGACACGTGGACTTCCTTCGCGCCCTGCGTGCGTATGCCGAGCGCGAGAGGCGTTACGGCTCATAGGTGCCCGGCCTCGATGGTGGGTGCGGAAGCGATGCTGTCAGGGCCGAAGGGTCACGGCTGTCAGAACGCTGCGTGCTCACTTGCGTGTCGCCGTGGAAATGCCTGCACGAAGGACAGTGGAGCCGTAGCCTCAGAAGCGACGCACGGCACCCGTCGCGCGTTCGGGAGGCCCACCATATGGAGAGATTCCAGCTCCGGACGGAGGGCCGGAACCGGCCCCACCGTCTGACGGTGACCCGGTCCCGGCACCTCATCCGCGAGTAGAGGTACAGCCGTCCGTGCTGTGCCGAGGGAGTGGAAATGGCCACGGTTCGTCGTGCTTCGAATTCATCCGCCAGCGCCAGCGGCCCGAAGGCGGCCACTCCCACAGTGTCTCCGCGGCAGCGCGACGACGGCCTCAAGACCTATGTGCTTGACACCTCGGTCCTGCTTTCCGACCCGCGCGCGATGCTGCGCTTCCAGGAGCACGAGGTGGTGCTCCCGATCGTCGTGGTGACCGAGCTCGAGGCCAAGCGTCACCACCCGGAGCTCGGCTACTTCGCCCGGCAGGCGTTGGGGCTGCTCGATGAGATGCGCATCCAGCAGGGGCGCCTCGACGCCCCGGTCCCGGTCGGGGAGGACGGCGGGACCCTTCGCATCGAGCTGAACCACACCGATCTCGACTCACTTCCCGCGGGCTTTCGGCTGGGTGACAACGACACCCGCATCCTGGCCGTCGCCAAGAACCTGAGCAACGAGGGTCGCGTCGTCACCGTGGTCAGCAAGGACCTGCCGATGCGGGTCAAGGCGTCGGCGTGCGGGCTGGAGGCGGAGGAGTATCGCGCCGAGTTCGCCGTCGACAGCGGCTGGACCGGGATGGCCGATCTCAGCGTCTCGACCGAGGACATGGACACGCTGTACGAGACCGGCCGCCTTGAGAGCGCCGCGGCTCGCGAGATGCCGTGCCATACCGGTCTGGTGCTGGTGTCGCCCCGCGGCGGCGGCCTTGGGCGGGTTGGCCCCGACAAGTCGGTCCGGCTGGTGCGGGGTGACCGTGACGCGTTCGGTCTGCACGGCCGCAGCGCCGAGCAGCGCATCGCCCTGGACCTGCTGATGGACCCCGACGTCGGCATCGTCAGCCTCGGTGGGCGGGCCGGCACCGGCAAGAGCGCTCTGGCGATGTGTGCCGGGCTGGAGGCGGTCATGGAGCGGCGCCAGCACCGCAAGGTGATCATCTTCAGGCCCCTGTATGCCGTGGGCGGCCAGGAGCTTGGGTATCTGCCGGGCAGCGAGTCCGAGAAGATGGGCCCGTGGGCCCAGGCGGTCTTCGACACCCTCGGCGCGCTGGTCTCGACCGAGGTGGTCGAGGAGATCATGGACCGCGGGATGCTCGAGGTCATGCCGCTGACCCACATCCGTGGCCGGTCGCTGCACGACGCGTTCGTCATCGTCGATGAGGCGCAGTCGCTGGAGCGCAACGTGCTGCTGACTGTGCTCTCCAGGATCGGGCTGAACTCCAAGGTGATCCTGACCCACGACGTCGCGCAGCGTGACAACCTGCGGGTCGGTCGCCATGACGGTGTCGCAGCCGTCATCGAGGCCCTCAAGGGCCACCCGCTCTTCGCCCACGTCACGCTGACCCGCAGCGAGCGCAGCCCGATCGCGGCGCTGGTGACCGACCTGCTGGAGGGCCTGGACATCTGAGGTGTGAGCGAAATCTCAGCGACGGCCGCAGCCTGCCCGGTGCGGATGAGGCTGATGTGCTGGATGGGGTTGGAGGGGTTGGGTCGACGCGCGGGGTGATTTGGAATCCTGGGACATCTTTGGGACGGTAGGAGCGTTAGATCTCGGTTTCATAACGCTGGTGCCGGACGCGTCCGTGCTGGGTGGAGTGTTCTTCGCCACCTGGTCACGTCCATCCTGGGCTCGCGGGCATGGCAGCCGGGGTCCGCTTTCTTCGTGGAGGATGGATGACCAAGCGTTACCAAGGCCGCCACCAAGGCCGTCATCGCGCCGGCTCACCCGGCCGTGACCTTACGCGGGGCACTGCCTTCGCGAGCCCCATCCTCATCTCCCGTTCTCTGGGCCGTCCGCTGGCTTCCGCCGCGGCGGTTCTTGCTGTTGCCGGCGCGACCGCTGCCGGTTATGCGTCGGCAGCCAAGCCGCACACCGCTGCTGCGTCGTTCACTGCCAGCCCAGCGGCGGTGGCCCAGGCAACCGAGCTCTCGGACGACCAGATCGACACGAACGCCGCGCTGGCCGTTGCCCGCCGCGCGGGCGTGCAGCGTGCCTCTGCCCTGACCCAGAGGCAGAAGGTCGCTGCAGATGCCAAGGCAGCCGCGATCTCGCGGGCCCGCAAGCTTGCGGCTGAACGCGCGGCCCGCGAGCAGGCCCGCGAAGGCATCCTCGCCCGGGCACAGTCCGACCCCCGCGCCGTCGGTCGCCTGCTCGTAGCCGACCGAGGCTGGGGCACGGAACAGTACGGCTGTCTGGAGAGCCTCTGGACCAAGGAGAGCGGTTGGCGCTGGAACGCTGACAACCCCAGCTCGTCCGCCTATGGCATCCCGCAGGCGTTGCCCGGCTCCAAGATGTCATCCGTCGGCAGCGACTGGGCCACCAACCCGGTCACCCAGATCAAGTGGGGACTCAACTACATCTCGGCCAGGTACGGCACGCCGTGTTCGGCTTGGGGTCACTCCCAAGCCGTGAACTGGTACTGATCGGCCCAGGAGCTCAGCTGGGGGGCTGCGGTCGCGCCATGGAGAGCACGTCCAGTGCCTCGTCGAGCTGGGCCTCGGTCAGGTCGCCCGCCTCGACATGGCCACGCGCGATCACGACCTCGCGGATGGACCGGCGCTCGAGCAGGGACGCCTTGACCACTGCGGCGGCGCCCTCGTAGCCCAGGTAACGGTTGAGCGGTGTCACGATCGCGGGTGAGCTCTGAGCCAGGTCCAGGCAGCGCTGCTCATCGGCTGTGATCCCGTCAACGCACCGGTCGGCCAGAAGTCTGGACGCCTGGGCCAGAAACACCAATGACTCCAACAGGTTTCGCCCGATGACCGGGAGCATGACGTTGAGCTCGAAATTGCCGGAGGCACCAGCGGTCGTGATGGTCGCGTCGTTGCCGATGACTTGGGCACACACCATGAGCACTGCTTCGGGGATCACCGGGTTGACCTTGCCGGGCATGATGCTGGACCCGGGCTGCAGGTCGGGAAGGCGGATCTCGCCCAGACCCGCGCGCGGGCCCGAACCCATCCAGCGCAGGTCGTTGCAGATCTTGGTCAGGCTGACTGCGAGGACCTTGGTGGCCCCGCTGAGGGCCACCAGCGCATCCTGCGTGGACAGGGCCTCGAAATGGTCGCCGGCCTCGCGGAAGGGGCTGCCGGTGGACTCGCTGACCCTGGCGATCACCGCCGCGGCAAACCCGGGGGCGGCATTCAGCCCGGTGCCGGCAGCGGTCCCGCCCAGCGGAAGCTCTGCGGCGCCGTCTGCGCCCAGGAGCAGTCGCTCGCCGGCCAGGTCGATCTGGCGTCGATAACCGCCGAACTCCTGACCCAGAGTGACGGGCACGGCATCCATCAGGTGGGTCCGTCCGGCCTTGACGACGTAGGCGAAGGCGGTCTGGCGCCGGTGCAGAGCGGCTGAGAGGTGCTGGAGCGCGGGGACGAGCAGGTTCCTTGTCGTGAGCACGGCGGCAACCCGGATCGCGGTCGGGAAGGTGTCGTTGCTGGACTGGCCGGCGTTGACATGGTCGTTCGGGTGGACGGGCAGGCCGGTGGCGAGGTGGGCGACCCGCGCCACGACCTCGTTGACGTTCATGTTCGTGGAGGTGCCTGAGCCGGTCTGGAAGATGTCGATCGGGAACTGGTCGTCGTGCAGGCCGCGTGAGACGTCATCGGCAGCCATCGTGATGGCCTGCGCAACCGCGGGATCCAGGCCCGACAGCTCGGCATTGACCTGGGCGGCCGCGGACTTGACCATCGCGAGGGCGTGGATGACGGGCAACGGCATCGTCAGCCCGGAGATGGGGAAGTTCTGCACCGCCCGAGCCGTCTGGGCGCCCCACAGAGCGTCCGCCGGGACCTCGATCTCACCCATCGAGTCATGCTCGATCCGACTGGGGCTGTTGGGATCACTCATGGACACCATCATTGCTCAGAGCTTGCGCAGCCGGATCCGGCGAATGCTGTGGTCCTCACCCTTGGACAGAACCAGGGTGGCCCGTCCCCGGGTGGTCACCACGTTGTTGATCAGGTTCGGCTCATTGATCGAGCTCCAGATGCCCAGGGCGGTCTCACGGGCCTGCTCGTCGGTCAGCCCCGCGTAGCGGTGGAAGTAGGAGGTCGGGTCGGCGAACGCGCCCTCGCGCATACGCAGGAAACGCTCGACGTACCAGCACTTGATGTGCTCCTTGCGGGCGTCCACATAGACGGAGAAGTCGAAGAAGTCGCTGACCGCCAGGCCGGTGCGCCCACCGCTGAGCATCATGGGGGGCTGAAGGACGTTGATCCCCTCGACGATGAGGACGTCGGGGCGACGCA
>JANOHS010000261.1:0-2246 GCA_031406655.1 Micrococcales bacterium | reverse complement strand
CACCACGACCACCTGGGCCTGGTCGAGCTCGACGCCGGAGGAGCAGGAGGCCACCGCGGAGAAGAGGTCCCGGTTGTGCATGATGTCCGCGTCGGTGGGCATCTCGATCTCGCCAAGGGCAACTGCAACGCCCAGCCCGGTGGTCCCGTTGGACAGGTCCATGGACTCGTGGGTGTGCTCGGTCCATACCTTCTTGCCGCGCGACTGGGCGTCCAGGATGGTGTGGATCGTCAACAACGGCGTCTTGGTCTGCACGTAGTGGACATCGCCCGGATCGGTGATGCCAGCCCGGCCCATGGCCACCTTGACCGCGTCGGCGACCTTGGTGACCATGCCGACGTAGCCGATCTCCTCGGGCAGGATCGGCTCGCTCATCGCGAAGCCGACGGTCAGCCGGGGCTCGTCGGTCTGCTCGGCCCTGGCCGGGTCGACCGTGGCGAAGATCGTCGCGTGGGGGCTGATCACGCCGTCGGTGCCACCCGACCACACGATCGGGATCTGCCTGACCTGCTCGGCCGGGGCGCCCTTGGAGATGAGCGCCTCACGGAACGACCGGTCTGCAAGGATTCGGGTGTAGTCGTTGACCCCGCCGTTGCCCTCGGTCTTGCCGATGATGGCGATCACCCGACCGGCCTCGATGACGCCGTCGTCGATGAGCCTGGTCAGCTCGGAGGCGTCGGAGACGCTGTGGATCGGGACCTTGCGCACCTCAATGGGTTCTGGCACCGGTGTCACCTTTCGTTGCTCTGCGTTGAGTGGCTCTGTGTTGAGTGGCTCTGCGTTGAGTGGCTCTTGCCCAGGATGATGGTCCCGAAGTCACCGGCGACCGAGGTCTCGATGTGCTCCAGCGAGGTGATCACCGCCCGCTGACCCCCCTGCTCGACGAACTGCATCGCCGCGGCGACCTTGGGACCCATCGAGCCCTTGGCGAAGTGGCCGGCCGCGGCGATCTCGCGCATCTCCTGCACGGTCACGGTGTGGATGGCCTGGGCCGCGTCGGTTCCGTAGCCGGTGACCGCGTTGTCCACGTCGGTCGCGATCACGAGCACGTCGGCCTCGACCGAGCGGGCAAGCAGGGCGGCGGTGAGGTCCTTGTCGATGACTGCCTCCACGCCGCTGACGCCGCCATCAGGATCACGGACAACCGGTATGCCGCCGCCGCCGGCCGCGACCACGACGTATCCGGCGGCGATGAGGGTGAGAACCGTCGGGGTCTCCAGGACCTCGAGCGGGGCCGGGGAGGCGACCATGCGACGCCAGCCCTTCTCGCCACGGTCCTGCCATACCTGTCCGTGCTCGATCAGCGCCCTGGCCTGCTCGTGCGGCAGGAACCGGCCGATCGGCTTGGTCGGGTCAGCGAAACCCGGGTCGTTCTCGTCCACCCGGGTGCGGGTGACCACTGCCGCGACCCTCGTGGCGCAACCGCGTCGGGTCAGGCTGCGCTCCAGGGCGTTGAGGATCGTGAAGCCGATCGTCGCCTGCGTTTGGGCGCCGCACCAGTCCAGCGGCACCGGGGGGACGACCGCCGCGGCCAGCTCGTTCTTGACCAGCAGGTTGCCGACCTGGGGACCGTTGCCGTGGGTGATGACGACCTCGTGGCCGGCCGCGATCAGCCCGGCCACGGACTCCATGGCACCGGCGATCGCCGTCTGCTGCGCGTTGGGGGTCGCGCTGCCGTCGGCCGCGCTCATGGCGTTGCCGCCAAGCGCGAGAAGTACCCGCACGTCATACCTCCTCTTCCTTGCTCACTTCAAGCCGGTTTGCTCACTTCAGGCCGCTCCCGAACCCCAGAATCGGCTCAGAAACCGGCCTGAACTGAGCAAACCGGCCTCAGGTGAGTACGGGGGTTGGGTCATCCGAGTCTCCGGTAACGGGCCAGTCGTGCGGCCAGCCGCTGGGCGGGCTCGGCTCGCAACAGCATGCCGAGCTCGTGCGCGAGCACCTCGGCCATGCGGTCGCAGAAGGCACCGGGCTCGTCGGCGGCGTCGGGGTACTCGGGCACGATCCGGTCGACGATCCCGTCCCGGAGCAGGTCGGCCGAGCGGACTCCCTGCGACGCCGCCAGCTCGGGGGCGTGGTCGGTGTCCCGGAAGAGGATCGCCGAGGCGCCCTCCGGGGGCAGCGGCGAGAGCCAGGAGTGCTGGGCGCAGATGACACGGTCGGCGGGCATCAACGCCAGCGCCCCGCCTCCGGTGCCCTGGCCGAGCAGAACGCACACGGTGGGGGCATCGAGCATCACCAGCTCG
>JANOHS010000244.1:0-6574 GCA_031406655.1 Micrococcales bacterium | reverse complement strand
CGCGAAAGGTTGCCCCGTCCTGCGGACTTTCAGCCGTGGCCCCCGCAGTCTGCCACCCACGATGCCAGCGCGTCCGGACCGGCATCCCCGCGATCGCTTCCGTGCAGTCCATTTGTATGTCCACAGGGCCCGATCCACACTCGGATCGCAGGTCAACGAGGGTTTACGTCCTCGAGCGCAGGGTCCGATGCGGTGCTGCCCGATCGGATCCGGGTTTCGGTTAGCAAATTGTTAGCACCCACCGGGTCGATTCCCGCGTGCATGCACGGTCCAGAGTCTGTCGCGCCAACGGCTCCCAGGACCGGCAAGGATTTACCGGATCTGCTCCGATGTGAGGTCGTTGGAGTGGGAACCAACCTGGGCGTAGTTACGTCAGACTGACGACTGTGGCACCGGACTTAGGGGGTGACGGATGAGGACGCTGCTGAGGGTGGCTTTGATGTCCGTCGCCGGGTTGACCCTGCCGTCGGCTTGCGAGGGCCAAGTCATCTCGTCAGGCGACGTCACCGTGCTGGTGTCCAAGCCCGCCGATGCTGGAATGGATGCGCTCGGCGGCGGCCGCATCGAAGTCGTCGGCGGGTGCCTCGGAGCCAGCGGCTACGTCATCGTTTGGCCCCACGGGACGGAAGTCGTCAACGACGATCCCCTGACCATCGACATCCCGAACTACGGGACGTTTGCTGTCGGTGATGACGTCGAGGTGGGAGGCGGCTTCGTCTTGGAGCACTCGTCTAGCGAGGTCAAACCAGGCCCGCACCAGGCAGGTGGCGTCACCGTGCCCGCCGAATGCGCCAGACACGACATCTTCGTGGCCCATTGAGCCCTCTTCGCTCACGTCCGCTAAGTAGCCGCGACTCGCGCGGTTCAGTCTTCTTCGATGTAGCCGGTCCCTGGGTCGATCATCGAGAGGAAGCTTCGAATGTTCGTCAGGTGCTGCTCAATGTCGCTGGCCGTTGGGCTCATGCTGAATCCGTAGCCGGGATTCGGCCCGCTGAGCCACGTGTAATGGGTGCCGCCGAGCTCCTCGGGTCGCAGTGTAAAGATCTCGCCATCGCATTCAAGCTGCGTGGATGGCGCGACGTCTTCCTCGGGAGCGACGCCGGGGAGCGCAGCCAAGTCGCCACCTTCTCGCTTGTCCATGCGCCAAGCATTTGCGGCCGCATAGCCGGCGACGGTGGGGATGCGGACGGTCAGCGTGGGTGAGAGTACGAGGGGCAGCGAGGCGGCAAAGATCTCTTCGAAAGCCCACACGCTGAGCGTCTCGCGACGCGCGGGTGGTTCGACAACCCCTGGCGGGTCTTCTATCTGTCCGAACGGCAGCAGGTCGACGCTGACATCGGCGATCCGGAACCGGATGCCAGTGTCACCGATCCGGGGGAACGCTCCGGCCAGAGTTCGGTAGGCATCCCAAGATGTCAGCGCGAGCGCAAGGTCGAGGTCGCGGGTGGCCGCGGTCGCGAACGGGTGGCCCAAGGCGCTGTGCAGGATGTCGCGACAGCCCGCACCTACGACCATCACCTCGCGTGCTGATAGCCCCTCGGTAACGTCGAGCGCGGCTTCGACCACCCGTGCGACCGGATCGAGGAAGCCCTCAGGAGCTTTGGTCAGGTCCAGCAAAGCGGTCCCTCCATTCCCTTGCGACGGCTCGCACCCGAGGGTCGTCACTGGTGACCAAGTCGGCGTACACCAACGGCCACGGCGCCAGGCGCACCCCCGCCAGGCCGCCATCGCTGTCGTTCGGGACCTGCCAGAACTTGCGACGCACCACGATGTTGGCGGGCCCGTCCGAGCGCCACCTGTTCACAACAGGTAGTCGCGGGTCGAGCTCCTGCGCGTACAGCGTCAGCGTCGCGGGTCGGAGCAGATCCTCGGCCGCGCTCTCACCCGAGACAAACACCGGATCGTCGGAGCGGACGTCGCTCACGGGGCCGATCTCACCGCGATACCGCGCCAGCGTCAGCTTCGTGGCCAGGCCGGTGGGGAACGCGGCTGCCCACAGGTCGAGCAGCTCGGTCTGTCCCGGACGTGCGGGATCACGGCTGTACCCCGCTTCGGTCAGCAAAGCCAGCGCATTGTGCGCCTGCCCGAGCGAGACACCAGCGGCGCCGGCCAGGTCCCTCCTGGGCGCCTCCCACAGCTGCGGCCAGGCCAGGAGCGCGAAGGCCACTTGCGCCCGCGCCGTGCTGAAGAGGTTGCCGGCCGGCTTATGGGCTGGCACGGGCAGATCATTAGGACGGGGGCGACCACGGATATCGAGCAGGACGCCATCGAACTCGACCCAGGCATTGCCGACCATGTCGAGGTACTGGACCCCGGCTCGACGGAAGGCCTCAGCGGACCTGGGTGCTATGAAGCTCGTGATCACCAGCGTCGGCGGCTCGACTTCGCTTGCCAGGCCTGCATCGGCCAGCGACACCGTTGGCCCGTACAGCAGCCGGTAAGCCCGAGTTGACGTGCCACGGGTCAGACGCACAGTTGTCATCTGAACGCCAGGCCCAGCGGGCAGGGCGGCACCGAGCTCGGCGGTCACGCCAAGATCGCTCAGGCGTGCCGCGAAGCGCGCGAGTAACTCGTCCATCTCCAGCTCCGTTCACAATCGAAGTACGTTCAGAATAACTGAACACGCGCGAAAAATGAACACATGCGCGTTGACCATCGATCCGCCGAGTCCCGGCCGAGCTCCGAGCGATTCAGCAGACGTAGAAGGCTCTACTGGAGCCGATGGAGCAGCGCCAGACGGATACGCGAGAGGCACTGGAGGGTCAAGGCAATGGCAAGCATTGAACGGCTCGGCCAAGGGCGCTGGCGTGCCCGCTGGCGAGACCCATCCGGCCGGCAGAAGGCCAAGACATTCACCCACAAGAACCTTGCCGACAAGTACCTCCAAGGCGTCGGCATGGCCATGCAAACGAGCACCTACGTTGACCCCGGCGCCGGGAACATGAGCGTCGAGGTCTTCGCTGCCAAGTGGATCTCAACCCAAGCACCTGAAACCGTCGACGCTGGCCACCTATGAGAGCATCCTGGGCAAGCATGTCCTCCCCCGTTGGGGTTCGACTCCGCTCGCCAGGGTGGCTCACGAGGACGTCGCTGCCTGGGTCAGCGACCTGATCGCCTCGGACCTGTCAGCGGCCACAGTTCGCTACGTGTACCGGGTGTTTTCACTGTTGCTCGACCTCGCGGTGAGGTCGGCCAGGATCTCCCGGAATCCGGCCGCCGGGGTCCGTTTGCCCAAGGTCGCGACGGCAGAGAAACGCATCCTGAGCCATCAGGAGGTGAACGCACTTGCACAGGCAGCAGGCGACTACCGGACCGCGGTTCTGCTGCTCTCGTACTGTGGTCTGCGCTGGGGCGAGCTGGCGGGGTTGAAGGCTGGTCGCGTTGACCTGATGCGTCGCAGGCTCAGTGTCGTCGAGGCTGTCGGCGAGGTCCGGGGAAAGCTGATCTGGGGCACACCGAAGTCCCATCAGATCAGGTCGGTTCCGATCCCGAGGTTTCTTGTCGACGACCTCGCGGTCGTGGTGGCTGGGAAGGGCGACCTCGTGTTCACCACCCGGCGTGGTGCGGTCCTGCGGAACCTGAACTTCCGCAGGGACGTCTTCGATGCTGCGGCGACCGCTGCGGGGTGGAGGGGCTGACTCCGCACGAGCTGCGGCATACGGCCGCTTCACTTGCGGTGAGCGCCGGAGCCAACGTGAAAGCGGTTCAGAGGATGCTTGGCCACGCATCGGCTGCGATGACCCTCGACGTGTACTCGGGCCTCTTCGATGACGACCTTGATGGGGTCGCTGAGCGGTTGGACGCTGGCGCTCGTGTGCACTCAGTGTGTACTGATGCGCCAGTCGTCTCGTTGAATGCAGAAAGCGCAGGTCGCTGACCTGCGCTTTCTGTGGAGCCGCCTATCGGAATCGAACCGATGACCTATTCATTACGAGTGAATCGCTCTAGCCGACTGAGCTAAGGCGGCAGGTGCCCGTGGACACGCTGCCCGAGTATACGGATGATCGGGCGCATCCTCGAACCGGCCTGTTCCGGCCGCCTCCCCATGAAGGTCGTCGGCTCAGCACCGCAGTGCCGGTCGCGGCACGGTGCCTTCCAGCAGATACGAGTCGACCGCGTTGTTGACGCACGAGTTGGACCGCGTGTATGCCGTGTGGCCGTCACCCTCGAACGTGACAAGATGCCCGTTCTCGAGCTGCGCGGCCAGACCCTGCGCCCACGTGTAGGGCGTCGCGGGGTCCCGCGTCGTCCCCACGACCACGATCGGGGCGCTTCCGGGCGCCGTGATCTTCTTGGGAGCGTTGTCGGCCGCCACCGGCCAGTAGCCACACGGCACCGTGCTCCACGCCAGGAAGGGACCCCACGTTGGGGCTTTGGCGCTCAGCGAACGCGCCTCGGCCTGGTAGTGGGCCAGGTCCGAGGAGTCGGAGCGGTCCAGGCAGTTGACCGCATAGATGACCTGCATCAGGTTTCCGGTATACCTGCCTTGGCTGGTGCGGTCGGCATAGCTCTCGGCAAGGGTCATCAAGGCTGCGGCGTTCCCGAGGAAGGCGCTTCGGAGCGCGCTGGTCAGCTGGCTCCACAGGTTCTGGTCATACATCGCGCTGGCGATCCCATAGGACGCCCACCCCTCGGTGAACGACTTGACGTAGGTGTCGTCCAAAGGCAGTGGCCGGGTGTCCAGCGCCCTGAGGAACTCACGCAGCCTGGCCATCCCGGAGTCCAGGGAGTCACCCAGCGGGCAGCTGCCCCTGTCGACGCAGTCCTTGACGTACGCCCGGGTCGCAGTCTCGAATCCGACCGCCTGGCCCTCGTTGACCTGGCTCGACGTCAGGCTCGGGTCGATGGCGCCATCCAGGACGAACCGGTCAACCTTGGTGGGAAACAGGTCGGCGTAAGTGGCGCCGAGGAAGGTGCCGTAGGACTTGCCCAGGTAGTCCAGCGTGGTCTCCGCCAGGGCCGCCCGCAGGATGTCCATGTCCCTGGCCGCGTCGATCGTGGACACGTGGCCGAGCAGTGGGCCACCGTTGGCCTTGCACTGGTCGGCGAACGCCTCGGCCGAGCTGGCCAAAACCTGTTCCTCGGCCGTGTCGTCCGGGGTGGGGTCTGCCCCCAGGAAGCTGTCGAGCTCGCGGTCGTCCAGGCACTTGATCGGCGAGGAGCTCCCGACGCCGCGGGGGTCGAAACCCACGATGTCGTATGCCGCCCGGACCGCCTTCGTGACGATGACGTCCGCTGCACTGGCATACGCGACGCCGGACCCACCGGGGCCGCCCGGGTTGACCACGAGCGAACCGATCCGGTTCGAGGGGCTGCTGGCCTCGACCTTGAGCACCGCCAACTTGATGGTGTCCCCGTCCGGTTGGGCATAGTCGATCGGAACGCTCAGCCGGGCGCACCTGTTGCGCCGCCCGCAGCTCGACCACGCCAGGTCCTGGGTGTAGAACCTCGCCAGACTCTCGCCGCCGGAGGGTGGCACCTGGGCAGCGGTCTTCTGTTCCGGGCTGGGCGTCCTGTCGGCCCGAGCCTCCCCGAAGGGCGCCAGCGTGCATCCGGAGGCGGTCAGTGTCACCGCCAGCGCAACGGCCAGCGTGAGGACAGGGCGCCGCGCGCGCACGTCCTTGCCGGCCGCCGTGGTTGTCATGCGAAAGTCTCCCGTCGTCGAACTGCTGAAACGCTCCGACGTTATCCCGAGTTCCAGGGTCAGTGGCGCAGCCCTCACTGGTCAGTGGGGCAGCTGCAGGGAGATCGCCATGGCCTCCAGGGCCAGCAGCGGGTGGACGTTGGCGTCGATGCGCTCGCGGGCCGTGCCGATGGCGTCCATGGCCATCAGCAGTCGCTCGGGCGGCAGGGCACGTGCCAGCTGATGGACCTGCTCGGCCATGTCCTGGTTGACCAGCCCGATGGAGGCGCCGGTGTGCACGACCAGGGCGTCGCGGTAGACGGAGAGCAGGTCGATCAGCGACCGGTCGATGACGTCCCGGGAGAACCGGGTCGCCCGGGTCTTCTGCTCCCTCTCCAGCGCCGCGACCTGAGAACGCACGTGCGGCGGCTGCGTCCGGGCGCCAGGGTCGGCACCCAGCGTCTCCATCAGCCGAGCCCTCTCGGCGCCGTCACGCTCGGTGGAGGATGCGGCGGCCTCCTCCTTGGCGATGGCGTCAAGATCGGCTGCGGCACCTACCGCGTCGCCCACGGTGCGGATCCTGCCCGCGAGCGCGATGACGTCGTGCCGCCTGATCCGGGCGCCCTCGTCGCGGGCCAGCCTGCGGGCGAGCCCGACATGGCACTGGGCCGCCCGTGCGGCGAAGGTGGCCATGGCGGGGTCAACTCCATCGCGACGCACCAGCAGCGCCGCGACCGCCGCGACCGGCGGCGTGCGCAGTCGCACATGCCGCGTGCGGGAGCGGATCGTGATGATCACGTCCTCCAGCGAGGGCGCGCACAGGATCCAGACGGTCCGGGCGACCGGCTCCTCCAGCGCCTTGAGCAACGCGTCGGCGGCTCGCTCGTGCAGCCGGTCGGCGTCCTCGATGACGATCACCCGCCAGCGTCCGACCGAGGGACGCCGAGCTGC
>JANOHS010000241.1:0-6524 GCA_031406655.1 Micrococcales bacterium | reverse complement strand
ATCCAGGGGCCCGCCCAGCTGGCGTCCCCGGGCCCACACCGCGCCGAGACCGATGCCGAGGGCGAGCAGGTGCAGCGCGGCAATCAGCCAGCGAACGGTCACATCGTGCTCCGGAGGGCGGGCCGCTAGGACGCCAGGGTCGCGGTGAGTTTCGTCGGCACGCCCGAGAGCGCCTTGGAGACGATGCAGTTGGTCTTGGCGTCTTCCGCGATCCGCTGAAAATCCTGCGCCGATATTCCCGGCACGCGGCCACGCGTCGTGAGGTCGATCCCCGCGATGACGAATCCCTCGCCCGCCTTGTCGAGGTGGACCGTGGCGGTCGTGTCGAGGCTCGTAGGGGGGTGACCCGCCTTGCCCAGCATCAGCGAGAGCGCCATCGTGAAGCATCCGGCGTGCGCGGCGCCCAGCAGCTCCTCGGGATTGGTTCCCGGAGTGCCTTCGAACCGGGTACCAAAGGAATACTTGCTCCCCTGCCTTGGCGGCGATCTCTTCGACCGTTGTTGCCTCATAACCCTTGTCCGCAAACAACTTTCGACCAACCTCAAGCAGCTGCTCGCGCCGTTGCTTGCCGGTCATCCGGGAGCGGGAGGTCGTCGCCACGGTTGTCTCGAGTGCTGGGCTCACCATGCCATCATGCCGAACCCCGGTCTCTTTGCGTTGGGTGGTTCTTCAGCGTGCGCCCTCGTGGGACACACTAATTGGTATGCCGCTGAAGCGGCGCATGATCTCTGCGGCCGGCTGGCGTGTCTCCATGCGTTGGCGTGGGTCGGGCTCATGTCGACAGGGCCGAAACCCGTTTGGCACCAAGGCGTTCCTGACGTGGCCACCTGACGTCAAAGGCGAGGCCGACCTTTTCGAACGCCCAGATGAGGCGAGCGCTCGAGTCGATCTGGCCCTTGTCGACACCGTGACGGGCGCACGTCGGGTCGGCATGGTGCAGGTTGTGCCAGGACTCGCCCATCGAAAGGATCGCCAGCCACCAGACATTGGCCGACCTGTCACGGCTGGCGAATGGCCGGTCGCCTATGGCGTGGCAGATCGAGTTGATCGACCACGTGACGTGGTGGAGCAGGCCGATGCGGACCAGCGAGCCCCAGAAGAATGCGGTGGCCGCACCCTGCCACGACATCGACCACAAGCCACCGATAACGGCTGGGGCGAGGAGGGAGATGGCGACGAGCGCGGGGAACGCGGCCTCGACCCGCCGCAGGTCCTTGTCGGCCATCAGGTCAGGGGCGTACTTGTCACGAGGGGTCAGCTCCAGGTCGAACAGCCAGCCGGTGTGCGCCCACCACAGCCCCCTGATCAGCGCGGGCACCGTCTCTCCGTAGCGCCATGGGGAGTGCGGGTCGCCCTCACGGTCAGAGAAGGCGTGGTGTCGACGGTGGTCCGCGACCCAGCGGATGACCGGTCCCTCGATGGCCAGTGAACCTGCGACGGCCAGGGCGATCCGCAGCGGACGCCTGGCCTTGAACGCCCCGTGCGTGAAGTAGCGGTGGAAGCCAACCGTGACGCCGTGGCCGGCGACGAGATAGGCGACGGCGGCGATCACCACGTCGTGCCAGCTCAGCCCCCAGCCCCACGCCAACGGGATCGCAGCCAGAATTGCCAGGAACGGGATGGCGATGAAGGCGAACAGGGCGACCTGCTCAACCCTGGCCTTGCGCTCGGGCTCAGGCGGCGTCCCGGCCCTCCCGATCGGCGACGGGTCGCCCAACCTCGGGTCGCCAGACCTCGACGTTTCGAGTCCCTGTCGGTCTCCAACGGTGGCTCGGGTGTCGGGGGAGTGGGTCCTCATGGGTGATGCCCTTCGATGTGGAGTAACTTACGCAACCGTAACCTACGGAACCGTAGGTTCGCTACCCTTGCGGCCTCGCCATGACCCTGATCGCGGTCCACTACCCTTGCCAGAGCCCGCGCGAGCGGAGCGTTCCCCGGTTGGTCTGCTGGCAGGGCCCGCCTGACTTTGAATCAGGATTAGCGACGATGGTTCGATTCCATCCCGGGGAGCCCTGCGCACTCGGCATACCCCTCTTGCTCACTTCAGGCCGGTTTCGGAGGGGGAACTGGGGCAAAGAAGCGGCCTGATGTGAGCAAAGCGGCCTGAGGTGAGCAAGGCGGGTGCTGGCCGGTAGCATGAGCGAGGCAGCGTAGCCGGTATTCCCTCGCGGGCGGACGGCCTGCGAAAGTGCCTGTACGCATCGACTCCGACCCCTCAGGAGCGCATCCGCGTGACCACGTCCCGCCCGGCAGCCGTCATCGTCCTCGCCGCAGGTGAGGGTACCCGGATGAAGTCGGCCATACCCAAGGTCCTTCACGCCATCGGGGGGCGCACACTCCTCGGCCATGCGATCGCCGCAGCCCGGGGGGTTGAACCGGTGCACCTGGCCGTCGTGGTCCGCCACGGACGTGACCTCGTGGCCGCACACATCGCGATGGTCGACGAGGGCGCCGTCATCGCCGACCAGGATGAGGTCAAGGGCACTGGCAGGGCCACCGAGTGCGCGCTCGATGCGTTGCCGGCCGGGCTGGAGGGCACCGTGCTGGTGACCTGCGGAGATGTGCCCCTGCTCGCGGCTGACACGCTGCGCGAGCTGCTCGAGGCGCACACGGCCAGCCAGAGCGCCGCCACGGTGATCACCGCCATGTTGCCCGACCCATCGGGCTATGGCCGCATCCTGCGCGCGGCTGACGGCTCGGTCGCCGGCATCGTCGAGCACAAGGACGCATCGGACACGCAGCTGGAGATCGGCGAGGTCAACTCGGGCCTCTACGCCTTCGACGTGGCGATCCTGCGCAAGGCGCTGGCCATGGTGGGCACCGACAACGCCCAGGGCGAGAAGTACCTCACCGACGTGCTGGGCATCATCCGCCGCGAGGGCCTGCTGGTGAGCGCACACCTGATCGAGGACCTCTGGCAGACCGAAGGCGTCAACGACCGGGTCCAGCTGGCGCGGCTCGGGGCTGAGCTCAACCGCCGGATCGTCGAGGGCTGGATGCGCTCCGGGGTGACCGTGGTCGACCCCGCCACCACCTGGATCGACGCCGACGTCACGCTCGGCCGAGACGTCATCATCCATCCGCAGACCCAGATCCACGGCGCCAGCACGATCGAGGACGACGTCGTCCTTGGGCCCGACACGACGCTCACTGACGTCGAGATCGGCATCGGCGCGTCCGTCATCCGCACGCACGGCTCCCTGGCCGTCATCGGCGCAGGCGCCAAGGTCGGGCCGTTCGCCTATCTGCGCCCCGGCACCGAGCTCGGCGCCAACGGCAAGATCGGTACCTTCGTGGAGACCAAGAACGCGCTGATCGGCGCCGGGTCCAAGGTGCCGCACCTGACCTATGTCGGGGATGCCACGATCGGCGAGCAGTCCAACATCGGCGCGTCGAGCGTCTTCGTCAACTACGACGGGGTCAGCAAGTCGCGCACCACCATCGGTAGCCACTGCCGTACCGGCTCGGACAACATGTTCGTGGCGCCGGTGACCGTGGGCGACGGCGCCTACACCGGCGCGGGGACCGTCGTGCGCCAGGACGTGCCACCGGGCGCCCTGGCCATCAACGTGGCACCGCAGCGCAACCTGCTCGGCTGGGTGCTGAAGAAGCGCGCAGGAACTCCCTCGGCCCAGGCTGCTGCGGCGGCCTATGACAGCTCACTCATCGCCCCCGAAGGGACACCCACCGCATGAGCGCCGGTCTCAAGCGCACCACCGAAAAGACCCTGATGGTCTTCTCCGGCCGGGCCAACCCCCAGCTCGCCGAAGAGGTGGCCTACCAGCTCGGGACGAACCTGGTCCCTACCTCGGCCTACGACTTCGCCAACAGCGAGATCTACGTGCGCTACGAGGAGTCGGTACGCGGTTCGGACGCGTTCGTCATCCAGAGCCATGCGGCCCCGGTCAACAAGTGGATCATGGAGCACCTGCTCATGGTTGACGCGCTCAAGCGTGCCTCGGCCAAGCGGATCACGGTCGTCCTGCCGTACTACGGCTATGGGCGGCAGGACAAGAAGCACCGTGGCCGTGAGCCGATCTCGGGCCGCCTGATGGCGGACCTGTTCAAGACCGCCGGAGCGGACCGGCTGATGTCGGTGGATCTGCACGCGGACCAGATCCAGGGGTTCTTCGACGGGCCGGTCGACCACCTCGTGGCGTTGCCGATCCTGTCGAAGTATGTGAAGAAGAAGTACGGCAGGGAGCGGCTCGCAGTGGTCTCTCCGGACGCCGGACGGATCAAGGTTGCCGAGCAGTGGTCCAAGCGGCTCGGCGGTGCGCCCCTGGCGTTCATCCACAAGACCCGCGACATCAACCGGCCCAACGAGATCGTGGCCAACCGCGTCGTCGGTGACGTCAAGGGCCGCAGCTGCATTCTGGTCGACGACATGATCGACACCGCCGGCACGATCACCAAGGCGGCCGACGCTCTGATGGACGCCGGTGCTGCCGACGTCATCATCGCGGCCACGCACGCGATCCTGTCCGGGCCCGCCGTCGACCGGCTCAAGAACTGCAATGCCCGCGAGGTCATCGTCACCAACACCTTGCCGATCCCTCCTGAGCGGCACTTCGACAAGCTCACCGAGCTCTCGATCGCCCCGCTGCTCAGCCAGGCGATCCGTGAGGTCTTCGAGGATGGTTCGGTGGCCAGCCTCTTCGACCCTCCCGGCTGACCTCGCGGACCGCCGCCGCAGCCAACGGCAGGTCCGCACCGGATTTCCGTATGCCGCGCCGCGTCGCCTAGACTTCGCAGGTTGCCTCGGCGAGGGACGCTGCATGACGAAGCTGGTTCGGCTCGAACCAGGTGAGGACGCAGCAGTCCGTGATCGACGCGGTGGCGCCAGACGCCTTCTGTCTTGCGCTTGCCACGCCGGTCGCCGGCGTCGTGCCGCGTCCCGCGTCGAGGCCCACCGCACTTCGATGACACCAGACCACCTGTGTATGCCGCCCCTCACTGGCGCGGGACCGCATCAAGCAACGTAGGAGAGCCCCTCATGTCCGTTCAGAAGCTCGTAGCGACTCCCCGCACCAAGTTCGGCAAGGGTGCCGCCCGCAGCATCCGGCGCGAGGGCAACATCCCCGCCGTCATGTACGGCCACGGCACGGACCCGGTGCACATCAGCCTGCCGGGACACCAGACGATGATGGCCCTCAAGGTCGCCAACGCCCTGCTCACCATCGAGATCGACGGCCAGGACCAGCTGGCCCTGGCCAAGGACGTCCAGCGCGACGTGCTCAGGCGGATCATCGACCACGTCGACCTGCTCGTCGTGCGCCTGGGCGAGAAGGTCAACGTTGACGTGCCCGTCCACGTCGTGGGTGAGGCTGCCATCGAGACCGTCGTCACGGTCGAGCACAACACCGTGGAGCTCTCCGTCGAGGCCACCCAGATCCCCGAGAAGGTCGAGGTCTCGGTCGACGGTGTCCGGGCCGGCACCCAGATCCTGGCCCGCGACCTCGTGCTGCCCGAGGGCTCCGAGCTGGTCACCGAGCCCGAGATCCTGATCGTCAACGTCACCCAGGCCATCTCCGAGGAGGCCCTGGAGGCCGAGCTCGCCGGCGACGTTGCGGCCAACCTGCCTGAGGAGGCCATCGAGGCCGCCGAGGCGGAGGCTGCTGAAGCGCAGGCCGCTGAGGCCGCGGCACCTGCCGAGGGCGAGAAGGCCTGAGCCGGCTCGGTCGGCCCCGGTCCTGACAGCGTCCGGACGGGGCCGACCGGCATCTCTTGTGTCGGCATGCTTCGTGGAGTGGGAATGGACCCGATGACCCCTTGGCTGATCGTGGGACTGGGCAACCCCGGGCCCTCGTACTCCGGTCACCGGCACAACATCGGCGCCATGGTCGTCGAGGAGCTTGCTGCCCGCGTGGGAGCCAACCTGCGGCCCCACAAGACGCGGGCGGTCGTCTCCGAGGTGCGGATCCCTGTCCCACCCGGCGGGCCGTCCGGAGGACCACCGGGGGGCGGGCCCGGACCAAGGGCAGTCATCGCCACGCCGCTGACCTACATGAACGAGTCGGGCGGGCCGGTCGCCGGGCTGATGTCGTTCTACAAGGTTCCCGTCGAGAGCCTCATCGTCATCCACGATGATCTCGACATCCCGTTCGCCGACGTGCGGCTCAAGCTCGGCGGCGGCGAGGGTGGTCACAACGGCCTGCGTTCGATCACCAAGTCCGTTGGTACCAGGGACTATCTGCGCATCCGGCTCGGCATCGGGCGCCCACCGGGCCGGATGGACGCAGCGGACTACGTGCTGCACGACTTCTCGGGTGCGGAGCGCACCGAGGTGCCCATGCTGATCGCCGACGCCGCCGATGCCGTCGAGCACCTCGTCGCCGAGGGCCTGGTCGCCGCACAGCAGCACTGGCACTCGCGATAGGAGCTTTTTCGCACCATGAGCCTCTACCCGTTGCTGGACGTCCTCGTCACCGACCCCATGGTGCGACTCATCCTCACCGCGCCGTAGGCGGTTGACCAGCGCACACGCTCGGTCTTGGACATCGCTGTATCCGCGGGCGCCCGCC
>JANOHS010000238.1:0-6794 GCA_031406655.1 Micrococcales bacterium | reverse complement strand
GGTCGACTCGCGGAGCGCCTTGATGTCAGCGGAGGTGTAGTTCGCCATCGTTATCGCTCTCTCTCGTGAGTGCGCGCCGGGTGTGACCCTCGTGGATCGGACCCGGCGCGCTGACTCGTTCAGTGGTTCAGCAGAATTGCTCAGGCCTTGACGTCTGAGTCCTCAGCGGTCTCGGCGGCGGGCGCTTGCGCAACCTCAGCCTCAGCCTCAGCCTCAGCCTCAGCCTCAGCCTCAGGCACCGCAGTCTCAACCGGGGCATCAGCAACAGGGGCCTCGGCAACGTCAACGGCTGGGGTCTCGGGCGTCGAGTCACCAAGGGCCTCAGCAACCCTGGCGGCGAGAACTTCGCCGACCGGAGCCTCGAGAACCTCGGCAACAGGAGTCTCGGCCACCGTGGCGTCAGCCTCGGGGGCCTTGGCAGCAGCGGCATCAGCCTCGGGGGCCTTGGCAGCAACACCGTCAGCAGCCGGAGTCTCGGCGCCAGCAAGAAGCTCGCGCTCCCACTCTGCCATCGGCTCGTCAGTCGCCACGACGCCTTCCTCGGTGGTCGAGCCGCCGCCACGCGCCTCTGCGCGGGCAATCAGCCCGGCCGCAACGGCGTCGGCGACAACACGGGTGAGCAGGGTGACGGAGCGGATCGCGTCGTCGTTACCGGGAATCTTGTAGTCGACCTCGTCGGGGTCGCAGTTCGTGTCGAGGATCGCGATGACCGGGAGCTTGAGCTTGCGCGCCTCGGTGACGGCCAGGTGCTCCTTCTTGGTGTCGACGATCCACACCGCAGAGGGCACCTTGGCCATGTCGCGGATGCCGCCAAGGGTCTTCTCGAGCTTGATCTTCTCGCGCTTCATCACGAGGAGCTCTTTCTTGGTGCGACCCGAGCCGGCGACGTCGGCGAAGTCGATCTCCTCGAGCTCCTTGAGGCGCTGGAGGCGCTTGCTGACCGTCTGGAAGTTGGTGAGCATCCCACCGAGCCAGCGGTAGGTGACGTACGGCATACCGACGCGGGTCGCCTGCTCGGCGATGGGCTCCTGGGCCTGCTTCTTGGTGCCGACGAACAGGATCGTGCCGCCGTGGGCGACGGTCTCCTTGATGAACTCGTAGGCGTCGTTGATGTAGGTCAGCGACTGCTGCAGGTCAATGATGTAGATGCCATTGCGCTCGGTCATGATGAAGCGCTTCATCTTGGGGTTCCAGCGACGGGTCTGGTGCCCGAAGTGGACGCCGCTCTCGAGGAGCTGGCGCATTGTGACGACGGCCATGGCGTGGTATCGCTTTCGTTCGTTCCAGTTATCCACGAGGTGGGCGGGATTGCCGTTCTCGTGCCTGGCGTCTGCGAGCGCACGCCACCCGAGAGGCTCGGGACTGCGGCGGTGCGCACCCGTCGTACGACGGCAAGTAGACGCGCGAATTCCACCGATCCGATCGAAACCGGACCTGTGGTGTGCTCATCGTACGGTTACCCTGCCGGACATGGGAAATCCGCTGGTGGCGCGCATGCAGGGCTTCGGGACCACGATCTTCGCCGAGATGAGCGCTCTGGCCAGCAGCACCGGCGCGATCAACCTGGGGCAGGGGTTCCCGGACACCGACGGACCGCGCGAGATGCTCGATGCCGCTACTGCTGCGATCGGCTCGGGACGCAACCAGTACCCGCCGGGAGCCGGTGTCCCCGAGCTCCTGTCCGCGGTCGCCGAGCACCAGCGACGGTTCTACGGCCTGCGTGTCGACCCGGACCGCGAGATCCTGGTCACCGCCGGCGCGACCGAGGCGATCGCGGCGGTGATCCTGGGGCTGTGCGAGGCCGGGGACGAGGTCGTGACCTTCGAGCCCTACTACGACTCGTATGCCGCCACGATCGCCCTCGCCGGCGCGGTCCGGCGCACCTCCGTGCTGCGCTTTCCGGGCTTTGCGGTGGACGAGCAGTCCTTGCGGGCGGCGTTCTCGGCACGGACCCGCCTGGTCCTGCTGAACACCCCGCACAACCCGACCGGCAAGGTCTTCAGCCGCGCCGAGCTGGACCTGATCTGCTCTCTGGCGCGTGAGCATGACGCGTGGGTGGTCACCGACGAGGTGTACGAACACCTCGTGTTCGACGGCGCGGTGCACATCCCGGTGGCGACCTTGCCCGGGATGGCGGACCGAACCATCACCATCTCCTCGGCGGGGAAGACGTTCTCGGCCACGGGGTGGAAGGTCGGCTGGCTGCACGGACCTGCCGCCGCGGTGGCAGCGGCACGCGTGGTCAAGCAGGACCTGACCTACGTGGCGAGCGGACCGTTCCAGCCTGCGGTGGCGTTGGCACTTGGCCTCGGCGATGACGTGTATCACGACGTTGCGTCCTCGCTCCAGGCCAAACGCGACCTGCTGTGCAACGGCCTTTCCGCCGCCGGGCTGGAGGTGACCCGGCCGGCTGGTGCCTACTTCGTGATCGCCGATGCGGCACCCCTCGGGGTCAGTGATGCTCTCGACTTCTGCCGTCAGATGCCCGCTCTCTGCGGCGTGGTCGGGGTGCCCGTGTCCGTCTTCTGCGACGACGTGGACGAGGCCCGGACCCTCGTCCGCTTCGCCTTCTGCAAGCGTGACGCGGTGCTGCACGAGGCAGTCTCCCGTCTGACGGCGCTCGCGGCTCGCTGAGCCGCTCGAGTGTCCGCGAAGTCGCACAGATCGTTCCAAACTGTCACGTGGAGGAGCAATCTCTGCGACTTCACCACCGTCCACAGGGGTATGCCGTGTCGCCCCGTTGCCCACAGGTGATCCTCGTCCGCTGTCCCTCACTGACCTGAACCGGAACCTTGGGCTCATGCGGCTCCTGGTTCCCGCGGCGTCGGCCGCCTTCATTGCTGCCCTGGCCTTCTCTGCCCCGGCAGCCGTCCCTGCTGCTCACTCCCGGTCACCGGTCGGCTCGGCTCAGCCCAGCGCGGCTCAGCCCAGCGCGGCGCCGGTCGGCCCCAACGGGCTTGCCCTTCGCGTTGCCTTCGCCTGGCCGCTGTCCCCTCGGCCAGGTGTCCTTCGCCGCTTCGAACAGCCCCTGAGCCAATGGTCGCCCGGACACCGCGGCGTCGACCTGTCGGCGGCCGTGGGGCAGCCAGTGCTCAGCGCAGGCGACGGCATCGTGGCCTTCTCCGGGGTGGTCGCCGGTCGTGGCGTGGTCAGCGTTCGCCATTCCGGTGGGCTGCGCACGACCTACGAGCCGGTGGACGACCGGCTGCCAGCCGGGACACTCGTCCATCGGGGCACCCCGATCGGCGCCCTGTCCCCCCAACCTGGGCACTGCGTGCCACGCCACTGCCTCCACTGGGGCGCCATCTCCGGGCAGGCCTACCGAGATCCGTTGTCACTGTTGGGCTTCGGACGGCCGATTCTCCTGCCGCTTCACTGAGACGCCCCACGTGGTCAGGCGCGGGGATGGGCCTGGAGGTACGACCGCTTCAGCCTCTCGACCGAGACGTGCGTGTAGATCTGCGTGGTGGCCAGGCTGGCGTGACCGAGCATCTCCTGGACCGCGCGAAGGTCGGCACCGCCCTCGAGCAGATGTGTGGCCGCGCTGTGCCTCAGACCATGCGGCCCGACGTCAGGCGCGTCTGGCACGTGTTGCAGCAGCCGGTGGAGCGCGCTGCGGACCTGACGCGGGTCGACCCGGCCACCTCGTCGGCCCAGGAACAACGCCGGGCCGCTGCTACCCGGGCCACCGCCCGACCTCACCACCTGGCCCCTGCCCAGCTGCAGCCATCCCAGCAGCGCGTTGGCCGCAGGCCCCCCGAAGGGAACCGTTCTCTCCTTGGCTCCCTTGCCCATGACCCGAACCACGTTCGAACCGAAGTCGACGTCGTCGATGTCCAGTCCCACCAGCTCCCCCACGCGAATCCCACTGGCGTACAACAGCTCCAACATCGCCCGGTCTCGCAGATGTATCGCGTCCTGGTCGTCAGCGGCAACCGCTGCCACATCCAGCAACGCGCTCATCTCGTCCTGCTTGAGCACTCCGGGCAGGGATTTCAGGCGTCGGGGAGCCACCAGGCGCAACGAGGGGTCGGCTGCGATCACCCCCGTCCGGGCCGCCCACCGCAAGAATGCCCGCGCCGACGCAGCCCGACGCGCGATGGTCGCCCGGGACGCCCCGCTCTCGGACTGGTGGGCCAGCCAGGACCGCAGATCCGAGAGCTTCACGTCGGCAAGGTCGCTGATCCCGCGCTGGCCCGCGAAGGCCAACAGGTTGCGCAGGTCGCCGACGTAGGCCCGTTGGGTATGCGCGGACCGACCCCGCTCGACACGAAGATGTCGGGCAAAGGCCTCGACGTGTCCGAGCGGGTCTGCGTGCACGACCTCACGCTGACAAAGCGGGCCGCGATCGGCAAGGACATCGGCAACGTCGCTCTCCGTGTCCTGCCGACGAGAGCTGCGCGGGGGTCATCACGCGGGTCAGGGGGCCGGGAGCTTTCCCGGCCCCCTGACGGGGGTGGTGCTGTGGATCTCCTGCGCTTGACCAGAGTCGCGATCGGAGGGGGTCGTGTCCGAATCGACTCAGCGGTTGACCCGGGCGACGCAGACCTCGTTCGTGCGCGGGTTCCTGGCAACGCCCACGAAGTGGTCGATACCGGCCCGGTTGGTCGTCAGCCGCCGCACCTCGAAGGACCCGCTCGGAGCAACGGTGACCTTGGTGCCGGTAAAGATCAGGTGGCGGTTGTTGGTGATACGAACGCTCCACCTCTGGCCATTCCGGTTGCTGTCGACCTCGAGCTCGAGCTCCATCCGCCCGTTATCGGGTTTGGCCTTCATCTTCCAGTGCGACCCCATCGAGCACGTGCCGCTCGCCTGTGCAGCGACGGTCTTGGCCGAGGCGGCTGGCGCCGTCACAACCAGGCCGGCAGCGGCGAACGGTATGACCATTCCAACTGTCCAGAACTTCTTGCTCATGTTGCTCATGGCTTCCTCCGATCATCGACGCGCCGGTTGTTCGGCGCTTGCTTGCTGGTATCACTGTCAGCCGTGAGCGGTAGAGGTCTCCATAGGGCGTTAGTCGTACTACTCGCTTCGACCTCCGCCCGACTGCGGTGCCGACGACCCAAGGGTCAGTGCCGCCTGCTAGCCCGGCCTGGGTCGGCCCTTGCGCCAGCCCTCACCGTGACGTTCGGCCAGACCACACAGATCCAGGCGCCCGAGCAGGGACCGGACTTCGGCAACCGAGAGCCCTGATGAGACGGCAAGCCGAGTGACCGGGACGCCGTTGCGTACGGGAAGCGCAGCCAACACCCGAGCCGCAGGCTCGTCGAGCTCGTCCCCGGCCATGGTCGGGCCCCGACGAGCCGGCGCGAGGTCGATGCCATAGTCCCCGATGGCTTCGGCGGCCTCGGCCGCGTCCGTGACGAGCAGTGCCATCCCGGAACGGATCGCCTCGTGACATCCCGCGGACATCATGGATGTCACCGGCCCGGGCACCGCCACCACCACGCGACCGTGCTCGGCGGCAGTCCGGGCCGTGTTCAGCGAGCCGGACCGCAGCCCAGCCTCGACCACAACGGTCCCGCGACCCATGGTGGCGATCATCCGATTCCGTTGCAGGAAACGGGTTTTGGTGGGCGCCGAACCGGGAGCCACCTCGCTGATGACCGCACCGACCTCGACGATACGGGCGATCAGAGCGGCGTGCGAGGAGGGATATGGGCGTTCGACGCCACCAGCCAGCACGGCAACCGTGGTGGCCTCCGTGGCCAGCGCACCGCGGTGCGCGGCGGCATCGATGCCGAAGGCTGCGCCAGAGATGATCGTGAACCGACGCTCACCCAGTCCTGCGGCCATCTCGGTGGCGACCATCTCGCCATACGCCGTGGCGCTTCGGGCTCCGACCACCGCTGCACTGCGCTGACACGAGGAGGCGAGGTCAACCGGCCCACGAACCCAGAGGCAGTATGGCGGTGCGCCCAGATCATCAAGGCCCTGCGGCCACTCGGGGTCACCGGGGCACACGATGCGGGTGGCGAACTTGGCGCCGACCTCGAGGTCACGCTCGACATCGAGCACCTCGAGCCGGGGTAGGAAGCGTTGGACTCCCTGCTCGGAGCCCGATGCTGCCAGCTCAAGAGCTCCCACCGGGCCATGCGTCCGAATCAGCCTGGCGGCCACCGGGTCCCCGGGCTCTGCGACCCGGCTCCAGGCCGCCCGGGCGAATCGGTCCTGGCTCAGCAGGCTGCTGCGCAGGGGCACACTCATGCCGCCACCGCCGACTGGGTACGCAGGGTCAGGGCAAGTCCGACATCGCCTCGATCGGGCGTTCCGCCGCCGGCCAGGTCGGTCACGGTCCAGGCAAGCTTCAGGACCCGGTCGTAACCACGCAACGTCAGAACTCCCCGCTCCAGTGCTCGCTCCAGATCCACCGTGGCCGCCGCGGGAAGCTTCAGGAAGCCTTCACGCATCGTCGGGCCGGGAACGTCGCCGTTCAGCCGCCACGGGGTGTGGGCAAGGCGTTCCGCCTGCAGACTCCTCGCGGTGGCCACACGGGCAGCCACCTCGGCGCTGGTCTCACCTACGGGCGCGAACAGACCAACCCTGGATACAGCACGCATCTGCAGCTGAAGGTCCACCCGATCCAACAGGGGCCCCACGAGCTTGCCCATGTAGTCACGGCGCGCACGCGGCGAACAGGAACAGTCAATGCCCTTGCCAACCCCACGACCGCACGGGCAGGGGTTGGCCGCCAGCACCAGCTGAAAACGCGCTGGATACCTCACGACTCCCGCCGCTCGCGCCACGACCACCTCACCGGACTCCACCGGCTGGCGCAGGGCCTGCAGGACACC
>JANOHS010000216.1:0-2566 GCA_031406655.1 Micrococcales bacterium | reverse complement strand
CTGACACACCGAGTCCGTTCTATCGCAACGGAATTGGTGACGAGTGCGTCTTCGTCGAGGATGGCGGCGCTCGGGTGGAGACGGTGTTCGGGGCGTTTGAGGTTGCCGGTGGCGACTACCTGGTGGTTCCGCGCGGGACGACCCACCGGTGGATACCTAACGGCGAGGAGCCGTTGCGCGCCTACTGCATCGAGGCGAACTCGCACATTGCCCCGCCCAAGCGCTATCTCAGCAGGTACGGCCAGCTGCTCGAGCACGCACCCTTCTGCGAGCGCGACCTCCGACCACCGCAGGGTCCCTTGCTCGCTGAGGAGGCCGGGTCGACGGAGGTGCTCATCAAGCACCGGGGCAACGGGCCGGGCGGGATAGCCGGCACGGTCCACACCTACCCGCACCACCCCTTGGATGTCGTCGGCTGGGACGGATGCCTCTATCCGTATGCCTTCAACGTCAGCGACTTCGAGCCGATCACCGGTCGCGTGCACCAGCCACCGCCCGTCCATCAGGTGTTCGAGGGCCACAACTTCGTCATCTGCAACTTCGTGGCGCGCAAGGTCGACTACCACCCGCTCTCGATCCCGGTCCCGTACTACCACTCCAACGTGGACAGTGACGAGATCATGTTCTACGTCGGCGGTGACTACGAGGCGCGCAAGGGGTCGGGCATCGGCAAGGGCTCGGTCTCGGTGCACCCGGGCGGTCACGCCCACGGCCCCCAGCCGGGAGCCTATGAACGCTCCATCGGGGCGGAGTCCTTCGACGAGCTCGCGGTCATGGTCGACACGTTCCGTCCCCTCGAGCTGGGTGAGGCAGGGCAAGCCGTCGATGACGGCTCGTACGCCTGGTCCTGGGCCGGCGGCAGGGACGAGCCAACCCTGGACGGTGCCGGCTAGGACACGAGGGGTTCGCCCACCAGCTCGATGTCGGCTGCCCGCATGGCGGCGAGCGCGGCGTCGGTGGTCCTCCGGGCGACCCCGGCGGTCAGGTCGAGCAGCACGGTCGTCTCAAAACCCTCTTCCGCAGCGTCCAGGGCGGTGGCCCTGACACAGTGATCGGTGGCGATACCGACGACATCGACCTGCTCGATCGCCCTGTCCCGCAACCAGTCGGCCAGTCCGACGCGGGTGTCATCTTCTGTCGTGAAGCCCTCGAAGCCGCTGTATGCCGCAGCGTGGTCGCCCTTCCGGAAGACTGCCTCGACGTGTTCGAGGGCGGGCTCGGCGGCTGGGTGGAAGAGTGCTCCGTCGCTGCCGATCCTGCAGTGCGCCGGCCAGCTGTTGACGAAGTCTGGGTGCTCGGCGAAGTGCGCGCCGGGGTCGTCGTGCCAGTCGGCGGTGGCGACGATCACGGCATACTCCTGCTCGTGGCCGAGAACGTGCGCGCTGATCCTGCGCGCGGCCTCGGCGCCCCCGGCAACGGCGAGGGAGCCGCCCTCGCAGAAGTCGTTCTGCACGTCGACCACGATCAGGGCTCGGGTGAGGTTGGCGGACATGCCGTCACGCTAGCCGAGGCGTATCAGCGTTGTCCGCCCTCGTAGATCGTCGGGATCGCCGGCTCGCCACGCGAGAGCTGAAGGGACCGGGGTGGCAGCTCGGCGCGCGACCGCTGGTGGCGGGACCGCGCGGCCTCCAGCGAGAGGTCGGCGATGATCTCGCCCTCGTGCATCAGCTCGACCAGCAGCGCTCTGTCGTTGCCGTCGTCCCCGGGCGGTTGGCCGATCCCGATGACCTCGGCCTCGGCCACGCCGCGAGCGTTGACCCGTCGCATCGCCCACTTGCGGCCGCCCACCGAGAGCTTGTCCTTGCTCCTCTTGGCCACGGCGACCAGGTCCCCCGTCTCGTCCTCGCGCCCGACGAGCTTGTAGACGAGCCCCGCCGTGGGCGCGCCGGACCCGGTCACCAGGGCAGTTCCCACCCCGTAGGCGTCCACGGGTGCAGCGGCCAGCGCGGCGATCGAGTGCTCATCGAGATCCGAGGTCACGACGATCCGGGTCTTCTTTGCCCCCAACGCATCCAGCTGGGCCCGGACCTGGCGCGCCTGGACGAGCAGGTCACCCGAGTCGAGCCGAACCGCGCCGAGCCCGATGCCGGCCACCTCGACGGCCAGACCCACGGCGGCTGTGACGTCGTACGTGTCGACGAGCAGCGTGGTGCCGGTGCCCAGGCTCGCGACCTGTGCCTCGAACGCCGCTCGCTCGTCGTCGTGCAGCAGCGTGAACGAGTGGGCGCTGGTACCCGCCGTGGGGACGTCATACCTGCGCCCTGCCTCGAGGTTGCTCGTGGTCGCGAACCCGCCGATGTAGGCCGCGCGGGCCGCCGCGACCGCTGCCCACTCGTGCGTCCGGCGTGAGCCC
Organism: Micrococcales bacterium; assembly: GCA_031406655.1. Lineage (GTDB taxonomy): Bacteria > Actinomycetota > Actinomycetes > Actinomycetales > Dermatophilaceae > UBA4719. Next base: position 213 of record JANOHS010000216.1, on the reverse strand, counting down.
ATCTCGATGCACGGTCGGTCGCCGGCGGCGTTGGTCATCCGGGATGCCGCCGACGCGATCGCGCAGTCGTGGTTCAGGATCGACAGGAGCACGGTCTCCAGCACGACGGACTCCTCGAAGGTGCCCTCGACCACGAGCAGAGGGGACCCGGGGAAGAAACAGTCGCCCTCGGCATACCCCCAGATGTTGCCGGTGAAGCGGTAGGCGGACAGG
>JANOHS010000145.1:0-6425 GCA_031406655.1 Micrococcales bacterium | reverse complement strand
GCTGTCGAGACAGCGGTCGCGCTGGGCATCGCCGTCAGACCATGCGGCCCTCACCTCGGCTGCAGTGACACTCCCTCTCGCCTCCCTCAGCACCGACAGGATGGCGCCCCGACACTGGCGGTCGGTGCCGCGCCAGGACTGGCCCCGGCGGGCCGGACCTTCGTATGCCGGACGGCCCGCCTGCACCCACGCGCACAGGTCGCCGACGGGGCAGTCCTCGCACCGGGGGGAGCGCGCCGAGCACACCAGGGCGCCGACCTCCATGACTGCCGCGTTCCACGTCCGTGCAACGCCCTCATCCTCGGGGAGCATGGCGGCGGCCAGGTCCATCTCGGCCCGGTTCAACGAGGGCGCAGCCTGCGCGGCGCCGTCGACCATGCGGGCAAGCACCCGACGCACGTTCGTGTCGATCACCGTGGTGCGTCGCCCGAAAGCGAAGGCGGACACTGCGGCTGCGGTGTAGGCGCCCACCCCGGTGAGTGCGAGAAGCTCCTCCTCGGTGTCGGGCACCTCGCCGTCGTGGCGCTCGACCATCGCCACGGCGGCAGCATGCAGACGTAGGGCCCGGCGTGGGTAGCCCAGCCTCCCCCACTCGCGGACCGCATCACCGGGCGTGGACGCGGCCAACGCGGCAGGTGAGGGCCAGCGGGACATCCACCGCTGCCATACGGGCTCGACACGAACCACTGGTGTTTGCTGGAGCATGACCTCCGAGACCAGCACCCCCCACGGTGAGGTCTCGGCGTGGCGCCAGGGCAGATCCCTTGCCGCATGGGCGTACCAGTCCAGAATCCGTTGGTGCAGGAGCGAGCACACGGCACGGCTCAGACGTAGCGCTCGAGGATGCTCGACTCGGCCAGTCGGGACAAGCCCTCGCGAACGGCACGCGCACGACCCTCGCCGACGCCCTCCACAGCCATCAGCTCGTCGAGGTTTGCGGCCAGCAGCTTCTGCAGACCCTCGAAGTGCTCGACCAGCCGCTCGACGATGGCCCCGGGCAGGCGGGGCACCTTGGTCAGGAGCCGGTAGCCGCGCGGGCTGACGGCTGTGTCGAGGGCATCGCCGCCGGTGGAGAACCCCACGACCCTGGCTCCGGCGGCCAGGTCGAGCAGCTCGGTGGATGTGAGCTCCATCAGGTCGGCCAGGACCTGCTCGACGGTACCTGGGTTCTGGGCGGCCTCGAGGTAGTCGCGGATCACCAGCGCGCGGTCGTTGCCAAGGCCCCCGGTCAGCTCAGCGAGCTGGAGGGTGAGCAGCCGGCCGTCGGTGCCGAGCTCCACGACATAGCTCTCGATCTCCTCGCTGATCCGCCTGACCATCTCGAGGCGCTGGAGCACGGAGGCGACGTCGCGGACAGTGACCAGGTCCTCGATCTCGAGGGCTGACAGCGTGCCTGCCACCTCGTCCAGGCGTGCCTTGTAGCGCTCGAGAGTCTGCAGGGCCTGGTTGGCGCGCGAGAGGATCGCCAGCGAGTCCTCGAGGACATGGCGCCGGCCGGCGACGTAGAGCGCGACGATCTGCATGGACTGGCTCACCGAGACCACCGGAAAACCGGTCTGCTTGGCGACCCGCTCGGCGGTGCGGTGACGGGTGCCGGACTCGTTGGTCTCGATCGTGGGGTCGGGCAGCAGCTGGGTTGCGGCGCGAAGGATGCGAAGGCCTTCGCGGTCGAGCACGATCGCGCCGTCCATCTTGGCGAGCTCGCGCAGTCGCGTGCTGGAGAACTCGATGGCCAGCGGGAACCCGCCGGTCGACATGGCCTCCACGACCTTGTCGTGGCCGAGCACGATGAGCGCACCGGTCCGCCCCCGCAGGATGCGTTCGAGCCCGTCCCGCAGCTCGGTGCCCGGTGCCACGGCCGCCAAGGTGGCGCGCAGCAGGTCGTCCTCGCTTCGTTCCACGGTGTTGGCCCCCTCCGGCTCTGCGTGGCTGGTCGGATCCGTCACCGGGCTGATCGGGTCCGTCGCCGGCGCAGGCGATGGCCGGCTGGCGCAGTCTAACCGTCAGAGCGCGTCTGGCCCCGCTTGTGACCGACCCGTGACCTTGGTCAGGACACCGGCTGGGTCATCAGGCTCACGGCGCGGTGAATGTCGGGGACCTCGATGACCTGCATGTCCTCAGGTATGGGACCCGATCCCAGTGAGCCGGCCGGCACGACGGCCTTGTGGAACCCGAGTCGGGAAGCTTCTGCCAGCCGTCGCGGGATGCCGGTAACGGCACGGATCTCACCGGCCAGACCCACCTCGCCCATCGCGACCGTGCCTTGTGGAAGGGCCCGGTTGGACACCGAGCTGGCCATGGCCAGGGCGATCGCGAGGTCGGAGGCCGGTTCGGAGAGCCTGACCCCGCCAACTGTCGAGGCGTAGCAGTCGGACTGGTGGACGAGCACGCCCGCGCACTTCTCGAGGACCGCCAGGATCATGGCGACCCGGGAGCCGTCCAGCCCGCTGGTCGTGCGCCGGGGTGAGGCCGCGGTCGTCTTCGCCAGCAGCGCCTGGACCTCGGTGACCAGTGGCCGCCTGCCTTCGAGCGTGACGGTGACGCAGGTGCCGGGGACGACCAGGTCGCGGCTGGAGAGGAACAGCCCGCTGGGGTCGGGCAGCCCGACGATGCCGACGTCGGAGAGGTCGAAGCAGCCCACCTCGTCGGTCGGGCCGTATCGGTTCTTGACCGCGCGAACGAGCCTCAGCCGCGAGTGCCGGTCGCCTTCGAACGCGATGACGACGTCGACCAGGTGCTCGAGCACCCTGGGCCCGGCGATCGAGCCGTCCTTGGTGACATGGCCGACCAGCAGGATCGAGATGCCGCGCGCCTTGGCCACCTGGATCAGTGCGGCCGCCACCTCGCGAACCTGCGAGACGTTGCCGGCCGTACCCTCGACCTCAGCGCTGGCGATGGTCTGGACCGAGTCGATCACCACGAGGTCGGGGCCGATCTGGCCTATCTGTCCCAGGACCGTGGCCAGGTCGGTCTCGGCCGCAAGGAACAGGTTCCGTGCCATGGCCTCGATGCGCTCGGCTCGCATCCGGACCTGGGACATCGACTCCTCGCCGGTGACATACAGCACGGTCTGGTCGGTGCGGGCGGCCCTGGCGGCGACATCGAGCAGCAGGGTCGACTTGCCGATGCCCGGCTCTCCGGCGACCAGGACGACGGCGCCGGGCACCAGGCCGCCGCCGAGCACGCGGTCGAACTCGCTGACACCGGTGGTGTGCGGGTGCGCCAGGCGGGCGTCGACGTCACCGATGCGCAGAGCGGGCCGTTCGATGACGGTCGAGGCGGTCGTCCTGACCGTGACCGCGCCGACCTCGCTCACGGTGCCCCAGGCCTGGCACTCACCGCAGCGACCGACCCACTTGATCGCCGACCAGCCGCATTCGGAGCAGCGGTAGCCGGAGGAACGGCTCGTCGCCTTGGTTGCCATGGGCCAGACCCTACGAGACGCTCCCGACAGGGGCCGCCCGGTCGGTCAAACGTGCACATGGGGTCGCGGGGGCCGACCTCCACGCACGAGGAGGTCGGGCTCAGGCGACTTGTGCACGTTCGACGGCATGGTGCTACCCGAACGTGCGCCACCACAGGTTGACCGCATAGTCCACGCCAGAACCCTCGTGCTCGGCCAGGATGCCGTCGGCCAGGGTCTCGCTGAACTCGATCCGCACGACAGACTCGAAGTTCGCGCGTGACCCGAAGGACCACCGGATGTCGATACGCTCCCGCGACCACCCCTGCCGGGCCCAGAACCGTTCAGCCGCAACGGGGTCGTAGGCCGGCATGGCTCTGCGGAACCAGGCACCGAACGTGGATCTCGAGGCGTCGTTGTCGAGGACGAATGCCGTGCCACCGGTCCGGAGAACCCGTGTCACCTCGGCCAGGCCCGGCTCGCACCCTGGCCCGAAGAAGTAGGCCCAACGCGCATGCACCACGTCGATGCTGTCATCGGCCAGTGGGAGCTCCTGGGCTTCGCCCTCCAGGACGAAGGCGTTCGTCAGGGGCAGGGTCGAGATCCGCCGGCGGGCAAGGGTGGCCAGCGGTTCGTACGGCTCGACCCCCACCACTGTGGCGGCGCTCCGGGCGAAGTGCCGCAGGTGGTAGCCGCTGCCGCAGCCCACGTCCAGCACGCGCTGCCCGGTCCAGTCATGTATGCCGGACATGGCCGCCTCGATCAGCCCGTCCGGGTCGACCCCGCGGTTCTCGATCTCGTACACGTCAGGGTCGTTCCAGATGTTCGGGCTGGGAATCACCCGGCGCGACCGTCGTCCGCGCTCGCGGCGAGCGTTGCCGGGTGGACCAGCAGTGGCAGCAGCTTGCGGGAACCGACGGCCCGGGCGGCCTTGACCGCGACCAGGTGCGCCTTGCAGCGGACGGCCAGCTCGTCATAGGCCGCAGCTCCCATGAGCTCGCGCAGCTCGCTGCCGTTGCTCCGATACACCGGCTCCCTGCCGACGTGCGCCTCCGGGTTCCCCGAGCAGTACCAGTCCAGGTCGTGCCCCCCGGGCCCCCAGCTGCGGCGGTCGTACTCCGTGATGGTCACCTCGACGTAGGAGCTCTCGTCGGGCATCTCGACGGTGCGGTAGGTGCGCCGGATCGGCAGCTGCCAGCACACGTCCGGCTTGACGGTGTGCGGCTCGACGCCGCGCAACAGGGCGTGCTGGTGCAGGGCGCAACCGGCGCCGGCGGGGAACCCCGGACGGTTCAGGAAGATGCACGCGCCGTCGACCACCCGGGTCTTGAGCTGCCCCTCCTCCTTGACCTTCCATCGCCCGCCCCGGCCGGCCGAACGGAGCTGCCACTCATCCTCACCGAGCTCGGCGACGGCAGCCCTGACCCGCGATACGTCGTCCTTGTCGGTGAAGTGGGCACCGAGGGTGCAGCAGCCGTCGTCCGGGCGGTCCTCGTAGATCCCCGCGCATCCGCGCCCGAAGATGCAGGTCCACGACGACGTGAGCCAGGTCAGGTCGCAGCGGAAGCGCTGGTTCGCGTCCGCAGGGTCGGTGAACTCGACCCACACGCGCGGGATATCGAGCGCGGTCTCTGGCATTGGCCAAGACTATGCGGCAGAAGCCTTTTCGGTATGTTCACCCCATGCGACTCGGCGTGATCGACGTGGGATCCAACACGGTCCACCTGCTGGTCGTCGACGCCCACGTCGGCGCCCATCCCCTTCCGGCGTCGTCGCACAAGATCGAGCTGCGGCTCTCGGAGCACGTCAACAAGGACGGCTCGATAGCCCGGTCGGGTGCCGACGCGTTGGTGAAGTTCACCCGCGAATGCCTCACGATCGCTGAGGACCAAGGTGTCGAGGATCTACTCGCCTTTGCTACCAGCGCAGTTCGCGAAGCACCAAATGGCGAGGCGGTTCTCGCGCGGGTGCTGGAGGAGACGGGGGTCGAGCTGCAGGTGCTCTCCGGTGAGGACGAGTCGAGGCTGACCTTCCTGGCGGTCCGGCGGTGGTTCGGCTGGTCCAGCGGCCGGTTGCTGGTGATGGACATCGGTGGCGGTTCGCTCGAGATCGCAGCCGGCATCGATGAGGTGCCCGACGCGACGCTGAGCCTGCCGCTGGGGGCTGGACGTCTCACGAGGGCGGTACTCTCCGGCGACCCGCCCACGTCTGCGCAGGTCAAGGCGCTCCGCAAACAGGTCCGTGCCGACATCGCCCGGGCGGTGCGCGACGTGAGCAAGGCGGGGGTGCCGGACCGGTGCGTCGGGACGAGCAAGACGTTGCGGTCCCTGGCCCGCATCGCTGGTGCGGAGCGCAGCGCACACGGCCCGTATGTTGCGCGGGTCCTCGAGCGAAGGAGCGTCACGGCTCTGGCGTCGCGGCTGGCGGGGATGACCAACGCCGATCGCTCGCAGCTGGCCGGAGTCTCCCCGGGGCGGGCGCCACAGCTGCTGGCGGGAGCGATCGTTGCCGACGCGGCGATGGACCTGTTCGGCATCGAACGGCTGGACATCTGCCCCTGGGCGTTGCGCGAGGGCGTGATCCTGAGGCGGCTGGACTGGATCGCGGCAGGTTGAGACCGCGCCGTTAGGCTCGGTGCCATGACCACGGTTCAGGTGCCCGGCGCGCGTGTGGCGCTGTCCACCGCCTCGGTCTATCCCGAGAGCTGCGCCACGGCGTTCGACCTGGCCGAGCGACTCGGTTACGACGGCGTCGAGGTCATGGTGTGGACTGACCCGGTCTCACAGGAGGCCGGCGCGCTGAAGGCGCTCTCGGACCTGCACGCCATGCCGGTCGTGTCGGTCCACGCTCCGACTCTGCTTCTCACGCAACGGGTGTGGGGTCCAGAGCCCTGGCCCAAGGTGGACAACTCCATCGAGCTGGCCGGGGCTCTGGGTGCCACCACCGTGGTGATGCATCCGCCGTTCCGCTGGCAGAAGGAGTACGCCCGGACGTTCGCCGACGAGGTGGCCCGGCGCGAGGA
>JANOHS010000080.1:0-2213 GCA_031406655.1 Micrococcales bacterium | reverse complement strand
CTCCAGTGCCGGCAGTGCGCTGGCTCAGGTCGATCGACACGACGTCGGTCAACCCGAAGGCAGCCGCCATCGCCGCCTGTGTCACTGATCGTGTCCACGCCGCATAGGTCGGGTTGATCGTCGGGTTGGTGCTCCAGGGGTCTGTCACAGATCGCAGGTAGGGGATCGCCTGGACCCAGACGTCCTCGCTGTTCTGCGTGCGGCCGCCCGAGGAGGAGTAGTAGTAGGTGGTGGCCAAAGCACCTTGGTACAGAACGACTTTGCCCTGGCTCGCCCCGACCGAGGTGCGGTTAACCGCAGCCTTCCACCTCAAACCCCAGTTGGTGGTTCCAACCGTCTCGTTCTCCTTGGACCAGCCGGTGAAGTTCTGGCTCTTCACCGAGTCATAGACGTTGCAGTTGCAGGCGGACTTCAGCGACATGTTCGCCAGGGCGTATCCGCGGGCGATGATCGCCTGGGCGTCCACTGCGGCCGGAGCCCACGACGAGGGCATTTCGGCTATGCCATAGAGGTATTCGTCATGCAACCGCAGGACGTTGACAGCGTTGACCTGTCCGCTGAGGACGCCCATCTCGAGCCTGCCGTGCCGATAGACCCCACCCGCGCCGGTCACCGTGGTTAGCGCCGCGGGCCCAGCGGCGTTGTAGAAGCGGGTTCCGTCCCATTCGACAAAGACCGTGGCGCCGACGAGGTCGTGGATCACAATGGCGCCCAGAAGGTCGACGTTGGTGAACCGGGCGCGGACCTGCCCGCCCACCACTGCGAAGCTGACCTGTGCTCCGGCCGGCACGAGCTGCGCGTCGCCGATACCGGTGTGTAGCCGCATCCGGCCCAAGGTGGTGTTGGCCGTCAGGGTCACCGCGCGGTGCACCTGGACCCGGATGTTCATGTTGTCGGTCTGGGCCGCAACGGTGGTGCCTGTGTAGTAGTGGGACAGGATCTGGGCCGCTGTGCGACCGGCTTCCGCCTGTCCTCTGGCTCCGTACTGCGAGAGCCCGACGCCGTGACCCCAGCCGGACCCACTGACCACGAACGAGGCCGGTATGGCGGCTGCCGCGGTGGGTGCCGACGGCAGGGTCCCAGCGACCATGAGAGCCAGAACCAGAGAGGAGGCCCTGACCCGCCGGGCGGAAACCCCAAAGCGTTGCGGGCTCATGAGATTGACGCCGTGTGGACGGCCCGCAAGGTCGCGGTGCTCACGGCCCCAGTGCCGCCCAGCACGTGCACCTGACCAACGGCCTTGGCCCGGAGCTGCACCAGGGCAGGGGCGGGGACCGAGGTTGGCTTGATGAGCAACGTGAGCCGTCCCATGGCACCTCCAGCGAGCGCGTCGACGAGATTTGAGTCCAGACCGGAGGCTACCGCCATCGTCCCGGTCCCGACCGATGGGGAGAACACGCGAGTGATCTCCGCCGCTGTGGCGAACCGGTCGACGCCGGCGACCCGGGTCGCGGACGCGAGCTTCAGCCCAAGGCGGGCGCGTTCGCTGATGACGCCTGGGCCGCCGACAACCGTTGCTGCGGTGACCGACAGCAGCTTCAAAGTCGAAGCGGTCACTGCCGGCACGGAGTCCTTTGATACCAGAAGGATTGGCCGGTTCAGCCGGGCAGCCGGGCCGGACGCAGCAACGGCGTCCGCCAGGGAGAGACCGCTGGCGACAATGACTGCCTTGGACGGCGCCTTGACCTCGCGCGCGACGGCCGCCGCCGTGGCATACCGGTCGGTACCTGAGCGCCGGTTCACAGCGGTGACGCCCAGGGACCGGAGCTGGGTCTCGACGGCGGGGGTCACCGCACCTGTCCCGCCCACTATCCATGCGGTGGTTGCAGCACGTGCCTTGATGTCGTTGGCAACGACCGTCGGCACGCCGGTCGGGGCAACCACCAGCACCGGTGCCTTCTTGGCGAACCCCAGCGGCCCGGCCACGAGCCCGTCGACCAGGTTCTCCTGGGCGCCGGAGACGATCACGACCGACGAGCCGGTCGGGAAGGCCGTGCGCCCCTCGGCGACGCTGGTCGAGTAGCGGTCGCCTCCGGCAATCCGGCTGGTACTGCAGGCTCCCTCGGGGCTGTCGACCCCGGGCAGCACCTCGATGTCGCCGGTCCACGTCCCGTTGTCGGACGCGTACGTCACTCTGTATACGCCGGGTGGGGCCCACTCACCGGTGGTGGTCTTGAGGTCCCAGGCCGCCGAGATCCGGTTCGTGGTGCCGG
>JANOHS010000076.1:0-7364 GCA_031406655.1 Micrococcales bacterium | reverse complement strand
GTCGTAGGAGTCGACCTGGTGGACCCAGCGTTTGCCCACGAACGGCACGTCGCACACGATGCGTGGCGTGGCAAAGCCGGGCAGGTAACCCATGATGTCGTGCTGTAGCTTCTGCGCCTCGGCCAGCGAGAGCCGCCAGTGCTCGGCGAACGGGATCATGTCGCACATGTAGAAGTAGTACGGCGTGATCGAGGCTTCGTCCTGCAGCGCGAAACACAGGTCGAGCAGCTGCTCGACGGAGTCGTTGACGCCGCGCATGAGGACGCCCTGGTTGCGCACGTCGCGCACGCCGGCCTGCAGCATCGCCCTGGAGGCGGCTGCCACGGCGGGCGTCACCGACTGGGCGCTGTTGACGTGCGTGTGGATCGCCAGAGAGACACCGCGCTCGCGGGCCTTGGTCGCAACCCGTCCGACTCCCTCGACGACGTCGTCGGCAAGCCAGTGCTGTGGCAGCCCCATCAGCGCCTTGGTGGCCAGGCGGATGTCACGGATGTTGTCGATCTCGAGCAGCCGGTCCAGGAAAGCCTCGAGGTTCCTCCACGGCATGTTGGCCACGTCACCACCGGAGACGACCACGTCGCGAACCGAGGGGTTGGCCTGCAGGTAGCCGATCATCGCGTCGTAGCGGTCGACCGGCTTGAGGTCGAACTTGAGCTTGGGGATGACCTGCGTGGAGTTGCCGACGATGTCCATACGGGTGCAGTGGCCGCAGTACTGGGGGCAGGTCGGGAGCAGCTCGGCCAGCACCTTCGTGGGATAACGGTGGGTCAGGCCCTCGACGACCCACATGTCGTGCTCGTGCAGCGAGTCCCGGGTGGAGTAGGGGTGGCTCGGCCAGTCGGTGCGCCGGTCGGAGAACACGGGCAGCATGTAGCGGCGCACGGGGTCGGCGTAGAAGGCCCGGGTGAACTCCTCGCCGGCGCGCGGGATGGAGCCCCCCGACTCGCGCACGCACGGGACCATCGTGTTCATCATCTGCGGGGGCACCAGCATCGACATGGTGGCCCGCTCGGCCTGGTCCCGCTCGAGGTCGGCGTAGAACGCATCGGTGAGCAGGTCGCCCATGAGCGCCCGCAGACCCTTGATGTTCTTGACGCTGTTCAGCCGCTGCCACTGGGCGCTGGCCCATTCGGCCGACGTAACGTGGCGCCATCCGGGCAGACGGGTCCAGTCCGGCTCCACGAGCTCGTGGCGCAGGTAGGCGTAGGGCTGCTCGATCTTTGTGTGCATAACTGGCATGATACGGGAGAACTTGCGTCAATTGCATCACCACGCCGCAAGATCTCCCTGCCAACGTCGCAAACCAGGAGGAAACAGTGACAGTGCCGGTCGTCCGAGCCGAGAGCTCGCCCGTGGGTCTGCACCGGGTCCTCGAGCCATCGGGTGACCAGATCACGCTTCCCCAGTCGGCCCTGCGTCTGGACCCGTCGCCGCAGATCTGGGCGGACGAGGTTCGCATCGACGTCGAGACCCTGAACCTGGACGCGGCTTCCTTCCGCCAGCTCGCAGGGGTCCACCAGCTGCCGGGTGGAGGAACCGATGGCGCTGCGCTGAAGGCTGCCGTCCTGGACATCGTGGCGACCCGCGGCAAGATGCAGAACCCGGTCACCGGCTCTGGCGGCATGCTGATCGGGACGGTCTCCGAGGTCGGTCCGGCCAGCCCGCTCGGGCTCGCGGTCGGCGACCACGTGGCCACGCTGGTGTCCCTGTCGTTGACGCCGTTGCTGATCACCGACGGCTTGGCGCGCTGGGACGGCATGGGGGAGCGGGTGCCCGCTGCCGGCCACGCGATCCTGTTCGGGAGGTCCATCGCCGCGGTGCTGCCGCAGGACCTCGACCCCGAGCTCGCCCTGATGGTGATGGATGTGTGCGGGGCACCGGCGTTGGTGGCCCGGCTGGTCCGCGAGTACGTCGCGAAGGGCACGCCACCCTCGGTGCTTGTCCTTGGGGGAGCCGGCAAGTCCGGGTCGATGTCCTTGGCAGCCGCACAGGACGCGGGCGCCGGTCGCCGGGTCGCGGTCGTCCCTCACGAGGTTGAGGCGCGGCTGCTGGCGGAAACCGGGCTGGCCGACCATGTGGTCGTCGCGGACGCTCGCTCGCCGCTGGGTCTTTCCAGCGCGGTGGAGGCGGCCGGCGGCGCGGCGGACATCACGGTCGTGTGTGTCGACGTCCCGGGGTGCGAGCAGCCGGCCCTGCTGGCGACGGCACAGGGCGGCACCGTCGTCTTCTTCTCGATGGCGACGAACTTCGCGGCAGCAGCCCTGGGGGCCGAGGGCCTGGCGGCCGATGTGCGGATGCTTGTCGGCAACGGGTACGTCCCCGGACATGCGGAATACGCACTGAACCTGTTGCGTGGCAACGCCTCGGTGCGGGGGCTGTTCGAGGGCCGGCTGGACCGCGAGCAGACTGAGGCCTTGTGACCCGGGAATCGAAACCTTCACCCACCACCACGCTGTATCGCGGCGGGCGCGTCCACAGCCCGGCCGACAACCTCGCGACCTCGATGGTGGTCAATGACGGCCAGATCGCCTGGATCGGCTCCGACGAGGCCGCAGCGGGGCTCGCCGACGGGGTGAACCAGGTCGTCCACCTGGCCGGCGCGCTGGTCACCTCGACCTTTGTCGATGCCCACGCGCACACGTCGGCGACCGGCATGGGGTTGCGCAGCTCTGACCTCACCGGGGTCCGGTCACTGTCGGACGCCCTGGCCCGGATCGAGCAGGGTGCCCGCAGGCGGGCCGGCCGCCCGGTCTACGCGCCCGGCTGGGACGAGCAGGACTGGCCGGAACGCCGTCCGCCAACCGCGCAGGAGCTCGACCGCGCGACCTACGGGGGGGTGGTCTACAGCCCCCGCGTGGACGGCCACTCGGCCGTGATCTCCTCGGCACTGGCGGCCGCCTCCGGCGCCTCCGGGCACCCGGGCTGGAACGACAGTGGCCTGGTGACCCGCGAGGCCCACCACGCCGCCCGGGACACCTTCAACGCCGGCATCAGCCCGGCCGACCGGCGCGCAGACATCGATGCCGCACTGTCGGCCGCAAGCGCCGCCGGCATCGGATTGGTTCACGAGATGGGCGGCCCCACCCTCAGCTCGGAAGCTGACTTTGCCGATGTCCTCGCGACCGGGGACCGAGGCGACGGCCCGCAGGTCATCGGGTACTGGGCCGAGCTGGTGGGTGATCAGGACTCCGCCCGGACGCTGGCCAGCCGGATGGGCGCGCGCGGGCTGGGCGGCGACCTCAACATCGACGGCTCGATCGGCTCCCGGACCGCATCCCTTCGGACGCCATACGCAGACAGCCCCGACCGTGCCCACCGCGGCAACGCGTACCTCAGCGTCGAGCAGGTCCGTGACCACGTTGCCGCGTGCTCGCTGGCCGGCATCCAGGCCGGGTTCCACGTGATCGGCGACGCCGGCGCTGACACGGTGATCGCCGGGCTGCAAGCCGCCGCAGCCCTCGTCGGCGCCGCCAAGGTCGTCGCGGGACGCCACCGCCTGGAGCACCTGGAGATGGTCGACACCGCCGGGATCAAGGCCCTGGCCGAGCTCGGTGTCACGGCGTCCGTCCAGCCTGCGTTCGACGCCGGCTGGGGCGGGCCAGACGGCATGTACTCCGCACGTCTGGGTCGCGATCGCCTGACCGGCATGAACCCGTTCGCCGCGATGATCGAGGCCGGCATTCCGCTCGCCTTCGGCTCGGACACCCCCGTGACGCCGTTCGCTCCGTGGGCGGCCATCCGGGCCGCCGTCAACCACCACGACCCCGCCCAGCGGATCTCGGCCCAGTCGGCGTTCCTGGCCCACACCCGGGGCGGGTGGCGCGCCGCCGGCATCGACGACCGCGGCCACCTGGGCCCGGGCCAGCCGGCAAGCTTCGTGATCTGGTCGGCCGGCAGCGCACCCGGCCTGCCGGACCTGTCGCCCGGGGCCACCCTGCCCACCACCCTGCGCACCGTCATACGCGGTCGCACCGTTTTCGACCAGGAAGGTGCCTTATGAGCGCGGTGACCCAACGTCCAAGGCCGAAGCTGGAGCTCGACCCGATCGTCATCCGGAAGGCGCGTGCGCTGGCCCGCAAGGCCGGCGCGCCGGTGGTCAAGATCGCCAGGACGCACACCACCGTGTCCGTCGAGCGGTCGGTGCTGCGGCTCGCGGGCCTGTCCGGGGCGGATCACGAAGGTGAGCCGTGGGTCAACCATCTGGTCGACGCCGTCCGCGATGTGGTGGGGCTCGAGCTTGGCGTGACCACACCGGTGTTCGACGCGTTGCGTCGCGGTGAAGCTCCCGACCTGATGACGCTCGCCCAGAAGTCGGCCGCGGGCTCGATCTCGTTCCGGCTGCCAGGGGGCCAGGACCTGAGCGCCGCGCAGAAGCTCGCGATGCGCTCGGTCAAGCCCGGCATGGCCCGCATCGACAAGAGCCGCGCGACCCGAGACCGCCTGGTCAAGCGACATGGCAACCCCAGGCAACGGCCGTGGATCTACCTGATCGTGGCCACCGGCGACATCTACGAGGACATCCCGCAGGCCCAGACCGCGGCCCGTGAGGGCGCGGACATCATTGCGGTGATCCGCTCGACCGGGCAGTCGCTGCTGGACTTCGTGCCCGAGGGCGCGACCCGCGAGGGGTATGCCGGCACGTACGCCACCCAGGAGAACTTCCGTCTCATGCGGGCGGCGCTGGACGACGTGTCCAAGGAGCTGGGGCGTTACATCCGCCTGGTCAACTACGCCTCCGGACTCTGCATGCCCGAGATCGCGGTCCTGGCCGGGCTCGAGCGCCTCGACATGATGCTCAACGACTCGATGTACGGCATCCTCTTTCGCGACATCAACCCGATCAGAACCTTTGTGGACCAGCGGTTCTCGCGGCAGATCCATGCTCGCGCCGGGATCATCATCAACACCGGCGAGGACAACTACCTGACCACCGCCGATGCGATCGAGGCGGCACACACCGTCACGGTCAGCCAGCTGATGAACGAGTACTTCGCCAAGGAGGCGGGGCTGGAGGACTGGCAGCTCGGCCTGGGTCACGCGTTCGAGATCAGCCCCGAGATCCCCGACTCGTTCCGGATGGAGCTCGCGCATGCGATGCTCGCGCGCCAGCTCTTCCCGGACGCACCGCTGAAGTGGATGCCGCCGACCAAGCACATGACCGGTGACGTGTTCCGCGGCTATCTGCTGGACGGGTTCTTCAACCTCGCGGGGGCCATGACCGGCCAGGACATCCTGCTCGTGGGGATGATGACCGAGGCGGTGGTGACCCCGTTCCTTTCCGACCGTGACCTGGCCCTGCAGAATATCCGCTACGTCCTGAACGCGGCCGGTGGTCTGACCGAGGACTTCCACCCGCCTCGCGACGGTTTCATCCAGACCCGGGCCCGCCAGGTGCTTTCCGAGGCCGTGGAGCTGCTGGAGAAGATCGTGGCCGACAAGGGTGAACCGGGGTCGGTCCCCCTCCTGCAGGCGATCGGCGACGGCACGTTCGGGCTGATGAAGCGGCCCGCGGACAGGGGAAAGGGCTTGGATGGCGTGGTCAGGTGCGCACCCGGCTACGACAACCCGGTCACCACCCTGTTGGAAGGAGGGGCTGCCACGTGAGCACCCGGCGTACGAAGAGGGACCGGCCGGACATCATCCGGCCCTATGGCGACACCACGGGCGACGGCATGGTCCAGGTGTCCTTCACGCTGCCCATAGGCCACGACAAGCTGGCCGAGGGCGCCGCCCTGCAGCTGGCCGCCAAGATGGGCCTGGCCCCCGCGCTGCTGGTCCACGCAAAGGCGATGGGCCCGGACTTCACCTTCTTCGTCGTCTACGGCAGCGCCACCCATCTGGTCGACCTGCGCGAGGTCGAGGTGATGGTGCGCGAGTTCCCCCTCCTCAGTCCCAAGGAGGTCAACGCCGCGATCAAGAAGCGGCTGCACCGCAAGCTGGTCATCGTCGGGGCCTGCATCGGCAGCGACGCCCACACGGTCGGCATCGACGCCATCCTGAACATCAAGGGGTTCGCGGGGGAGAAGGGGCTGGAGTACTACAGCGACTTCACGGTCGTCAACGGTGGCGCCCAGGTGCTGGTGCCCGAGCTCGTCGCCCTCGCCCGCTCCGCGAAGGCCGACGCGGTCCTGGTCAGTCAGGTCGTCACCCAGAAGGACGCGCACATCCACAACACCATGACCATGTCAGCGGCGTTCCGGGAGGCCTACCCAGCCGGGCACGTCCCGCTGCTGGTCGTCGGCGGCCCCCGGTTCGAGCAGGGGTCGGCGCAGGCGCTCGGCGTCGACCGGATCTTCGGCAAGGGCACCACCCCCGGAGAGGTCGCGTCCTACCTCGTCCACGCGATGGCCACCAGGCACGGAACCCACTGAAGGAGCACGCGATGAGCACCCACGGACCCGCAACGGTCGGTATGACGGTCACGCACCGCCGGTACGTCCCCTACAGCCACGCGCACTATGCCGGCAACCTCGTGGACGGCGCCTACTCCCTCGGCGCCTTCGGCGACGTCGCGACCGAGCTGTGCGTCCGCACCGACGGCGACGAGGGCCTGTTCGCCTCCTACAGCGATGTCCAGTTCCGGGCGCCGGTCCGGGCTGGTGACTGCATCGAGATCGAGGCCATCCTGGTCCGGGTCGGTTCGCGCAGCCGCGAGATGGGCTTCGAGGTACGGGTCATCGCCAGGGGCAACCCCGAGCGGGGTGGGTCGGCCGCCGATCTGCTGGCCCAACCGGTCATCGCGACCACGGCTCGCGGCGTCGTCGTCGTGCCGTCGTCCCCTTCGTGACCCATCTCGCAAAACTCAGTTGCGGCGTGTCGCCCACGACACGCCGAAGTTTGGCAAAGACTCTGTATTCACAACGGAATTGGCCGCCTCCCTTGACCTGCGGATTCGTGGATAACTGCAGGTGAACGCCGGGTTGACAGCAAGTGCACAGCGTGTATGTTTCAACGCGTTGGCCGTCGCTCAATCGAACCCGGCAAAGGCCACGAAGCAGGGGCATCACCGAGATCCACGGCGGTTTGCGCGCGCAGCCGCCGTCGCAGCCAGATCTACGGGAGCGCTCGCAGAGTGGCCACAGCGGGGTATCGGAGACGGCTGGCGGCAGCGCCCGCTTGCCTAGTAGACAACAGCTTCGGATCGGCACCCTGTCGGATCGCTGCTGGACCCAACGGCATGCCGGGCGCTGCCGTGTCCGGGGGGTATTCCGGAAGAGCCGGCCTCAGGCGGCGAGGTCGTGGTGGTTGACGGGGTGGGTGGCGTACTGGCGGCCGTGGGGGTCGGTCCAGGTACAGACGCCGTGGCGGGTCATCACCAGTTTCCAGCCGGCGCCGTGTTTGACCCGGTGGTGGTGTTTGCACAG
>JANOHS010000061.1:0-3885 GCA_031406655.1 Micrococcales bacterium | reverse complement strand
GGGACGCCGAAGGCCTGCTCGAACAACGCGATGTTGCTCAGGTGGGCGTCCTCGGGCAGCGCGGGGTAGGACGAGGTGCAGGCGAGCAGGATCAGCTCCGAGCAGCCGCCGTCTCGGGCGGCGGACACGGCTGCGTCGATCTCGCGGAGGGTCGCCATGCCGGTGGACATGATCATCGGTTTGCCGGTGCCTGCGATCTCACGGATCAGCGGCAGGTCCACGATCTCGGCCGAGGCGGTCTTGTAGACCTCGACGCCGAGATCCTCGAGGAGTGCGATCGCCGTCGGGTCGAACGGGCTGGAGAACGGCAGCAGGCCCTGCTCGCGGGCCCTCTCGAAGATCGGCTTGTGCCACTCCCAGGGCGTGTGCGCCTCCTGGTACAGCTGGTAGAGGTTGCGGCCTCCCCACAACCCGTGCTCGTCGCCGATCCGGAACGCCGGGGTGTCGACATCGATGGTGATGGTGTCCGGCGTATAGGTCTGGATCTTCAGCGCCTGGGCGCCGGTCCTGGCCACCGCGTCGACGATCTGCAGCGCGCGCCCGAGATCACCGTTGTGGTTGCCCGACATCTCGGCGATGACGAACGGGCGCTCGTTGCGGCTGACGGTGTGCGAACCGATGGTCACCGAAGGAGGAGAGGTCACGCTTGGAAGCCTACGTCGAGGCGCCGGCCCACAGCGCAATCAGGTAACGATTGCCGGACACGGGCGTGAAAGTTGTGAATCTGCGGGCGAATTCGGCCAAAATCGGGCGCTTGAGCCAGGTCTGGCCATATCTTTGGGACCAGTCAGCTCGCGCGCGGACATAGGGGTGTCATGACCACGGAAACCAGTTCAGGCGACAGTTCTGCACCCGGCCAGGCGCTCGACCCAACGGCCCCGGCGCGGCGGCGACGGATGCCGCACGCAGGGGGGGTGCTGGCCCTGGCGAGCGTGCTCGCCGTGACACCGATGGTCACGGGTTTCCCGCAGGTCTCCTCGCAGGCCAGACCTCATCCGGTCAGGAGCCTGCGGCACGAGGTGGGCTTCGTCAGGTCGTCGGTGGCCACGATGCGGGTCGCCACGACCGCCACCCGCTCGGCCCAGACCGTGCCCGGAGCTCCCGACCCGATCACCACCGCACGGGCCGGCGCGGTGACCGAGGTCCAGGACGTCCCAGGCGGACTGGCCGTTGTAGGGGTGACCTGGCCGAGGAACGCCGTCTCGGCCGGAGACGCCTTCCAGATCCGTACCCTCACCGGGCAGACGTGGAGCACCTGGCAGACGCTGGACGCCGAGAGCGAAGACGGGCCGGACCCGGCCGAAGCGGCAGCCGCCTCCGCCGGCGGAACCAGCCCGTACGTCGTCACCGGCGCCTCGAAGTTCGAGGTTCGTTCGCTGACCACGGACCAGACGACACCAGCTGCCGCCACGGTGCAGGTCGTGGACCCCGGCGCGTCCAGCGCCGACAACATCGAGCCGGCACCCGGCGCAGCGGCTGCGGCAGCCGGCAAGCCCGTGATCTACACAAGGGCCCAGTGGGGCGCAGACGAGCGCCTGCGAAAGGGCAGCCCGTCATACGGACAGGTGCAGCTGGGTTTCGTGCACCACACCGTCAGCGCCAACAGCTACACGGCGAGCCAGGTGCCCGCCATGATCCGCGGCATCTACGCCTACCACGTGAAGGCACAGGGCTGGAGCGACATCGGCTACAACTTCCTGATCGACCGCTTCGGCAGGACCTGGGAGGGGCGCTACGGCGGTATGGACCGGGCCGTCATCGGGGCACAGACGAAGAACTACAACTCGTGGTCCATGGGCGTCTCGGCGATCGGCAGCTTCGACAAGGTCGGGGTCCCGCAGGCCATGACCGACGCGTTCAAGCGGGTCTTCGCCTGGAAGCTCAACCTGAGTGGTCTCCCGGCGACCGGCACGGTTGTTGCGAACGGCAAGACGTTCCAACGGATCTCGGGCCATCGCGACGGGTTCCAGACTTCATGCCCAGGCCGTTATCTCTACGCCAAGCTGCCCGAGATCCGCACTGGCACGGCCGCCCGGATCGGCTTCCAGCCGCGGAGCACGATCAGACGCGACCTCGACCGGAACGGGACCGCGGACGCCCTGAGCTACATTCTCAGCGCCGACGGCGCGGCGATCGAGGGTCCGGTCTCGGTGCTGGCGAGCGCTCCGCGACAGCCGGTCCGGGCCGGCGTGGCGATCAGCACCGGCTGGAACAGCCTCCGCAACGCGAGCCTGTCGCCGGACCTCAACGGTGACGGCAAGGCGGACATCGTCGCGGCGGACTCGACCGGACGACTGCGGACCTATCTCGGCAACGGCACCGGTGGCATCGCGGGCGTGCTCTACCAGGGCAACGGGTGGGACGCCATGACCCGGCTCATCGCCGCGCACGACCGCGACGGTGACGGCCGCAACGACCTCCTGGCGACCAACGCCATCGGTGACCTGATCCTCTACCCCGGCGACGGAGCAGGCTCGGTGACGGCGGGGCGGGTGATCGGCCGAGGCTGGAACGGGCTCAGGTCCATCACCACCGCCGGCGACCTCAACGGCGACAAGCTCCCCGACCTGTTGGCCACCCGCAAGTCCGACGGCGTTCTGATGCTGTACACCGGCAAGCCCGGGGGGTCGCTCAACGGTGGCGTGGTGCGGGGCAGCGGCTGGGGGTCGTTCTCCGCGGTGGTCGGTGGCTCCGACCTCGACGGCGACCAGTACGCGGACGTCTATGCGCGCTTCGGTGGCGCCATGATCACCTACTCCACGGACGCCAGCGGCAAGATCATCGGCTCCATCCGGTGGGGGTCGGGCTGGGCTGGCCGCACCCAGCTGTCCACCGGCGCCGACTGGAACGGCGACGGCGTTGCGGACCTGCTGGCGGTCAACCCGGCGCTGAACAACGGCACCCTGTACCTGTACGCGGGCACCGGTGTGCGTGACTTCCAGACCAGACCGGCGGCCTTCCCGACGGTTGAGGGCGCGGACCTCGTGCGCCTCGTCGGGGACGTCAACGCCGACGGCTACACCGATGCCGTCGCGCGCGTCCGGACGAGCAACACCCTGGTCCTCCTGCTCGGTGCGGCAGGCTCGACCTTCGGGGCGCCCGTGCAGATCGGGGCCGGCTGGAACGCCTTCACCCTGGTCGAGCCGGCTGGTGACTATGACTATGACGGTGTGCCGGACCTGATGGCGCGTGACTCGTCCGGCCGGCTGTTCGTCTACCCGCTGCGGCGGACGCTGACCTTCAAGCCGCGGATGACGATCGCCTCGGGGTGGGCGGGGATGCTGAGCGCGGTTGGCGCCGGCGCCTTCAACGGCGACGCCAACGGGGACGTCATCGCGCTGCGGGCCAGCGACCACGCCCTGGTTCTCTACCGGGGTGACGGGCCGGCCGCGCTGCAGGACAAGGTCGTCCTGAAGGCCGCCCAGAGCGACCTCGCCCAGATCCTGGGCGTGGGCGACTACAACGGCGACGGGTCGGCCGATCTGATCGCCAGCTCGGGTGACGGCCGCCTGTGGCTCTATCCCGGAAACGGCAAGGGCGGTCTTGGCAGTCGGCAGCCGGTTCGTGGTGGAGAAGGAGCTGGACATGTTCTTGGCTGAGCGTTTTCGCGCGCGTCGGGTGCTGTCCGTGGCCGCCGCGGGCTCCATGGTTGCGGCGACCGCGCTGGTCGTCGCGACCCCTGCGAGCGCAGCCGAGATCTACCCCCGGCCATGGGACAACATCGTCACGCTCAGCGGTCAGGGATACGGCCACGGACACGGTATGTCGCAGTGGGGCGCCTACGGTGCGGCCAAGGTCGGCAAGCTCTCCTGGGCGAACATCTTGGCCTTCTACTACCCGGGGACGACGCTGACCCGCCTCACCACCAGCACCATCCGGGTTCGC
>JANOHS010000525.1:0-3233 GCA_031406655.1 Micrococcales bacterium | reverse complement strand
CACCCACCGCGCTGGCGAGGACGGTGCCGACACCATCCGCCGCGATGGCCCGGCCCATCACGCCGTCGAGGTCTGCCCCGGTCATCTCGGCGACTGCCTTGACGTGGCCGGTGTTCTCGGCGATCAGCGCGATCACGGCGGGAAGCACGAGCAGAACCGCCGCCGTGGACAGAGTGGGTGCGTGCCAGCCGACGATCTCCTTGCCGGCGACCATGGAGGTGTGCGGCGGGAAGCCGATCCACGGCGCGCTCGTGACGCCGTCCCAGTTGACCCGGAAGTGCTCGGTGATCTTGCCGGCGCCGGGGTCGAGGGAGGAGATCATCCCGAACACCCTGTCGAAGACCCAGGAGAGGACGGTGCCGAAGATGAGGGCCAGGAAGATCGAGATACGGCCGAAGAAGCCGCGAAGCCCAACCGCGCAGGCGATGGCAAAAACCATGACGAGCAGCGCGACCCACTGGTCTTGCGGCCAGTAGATGTTCGCGACGACCGGAGCCAGGTTGAACCCGATCAGCATGACCACAGCGCCGGTAACAACCGGAGGAAGCACCTTGTGGATGATCCCGGAGCCCATGTAGTGGATCAGGACGCCGACCGCGACCAGCACAACGCCGGCCACCAGGATCGCTCCCGTCACGGTCGGCGAGTCACCGCCCTGCGCGCGGATGGCGGCGACACCACCGACGAACGACGCGCTCGTGCCCAGGTAGCTCGGGACCTTTCCCTTGACGATCAGCAGGAAGCAGATCGTCGCGATGCCGCTCATCATGATCGCCAGCTGGGCGTTGAGCCCCATGATCAGGGGGAACACGAACGTGGCTCCGAACATCGCCACCACGTGCTGCGCCCCCAGCCCAGCGGTCTTCGGCCACGACAGTCGCTCGTCCGGAGCGACGACCTCGTTCGGGCCGAGAGTTCCCTCGTGCAGCTTCCAACCGATCGACATTCTTCCTCCATAGGTCGCGATTTGTTGGTGAGTCTGGCAGGTCATGGCAAGGAAGAGGGAGAATCCTCGGCAAAAGGACCACCCGACGCCAGAAACAGGACCCGCCCGTGACGTCCCACGCTCGGCAGCGCGAGGTTCCCGGTGCCGGATCGCCGCTGTCCCGAGCCCTGCTCGGCGGACCGGCACGCCACGGCCTGGTCCTGGCCGCCTTCCCCAAGGCGCTCTATCTTTCCTTCGGCCAACACCACGAAGTCCTGCCCGTCCTCGCCTCGGACGCGCTGATGCTCCCCACCGGCACCCGTCTTTCAACACCGGGTCGGGACGTCGTCTGGGGCGTCGAGCCGGGAGACCCGGCGACCATCGGAGGCTCCGGGATACGGCTTCCACACTGGCGGGTCAGGGTGGTCCGGGAGTGGCGGCCGGCTCAGGTTCGTGTCGTACCAACGCTGCCCGACCCCGGGTCGCTGTCCGGGCAGGCCGACCTGCTGTCCGCCCAGGCGAGCGATCCGGAGCTGGTGGACCGGGCAAGTGCTGTATTCCGTGCCGCTCGCCGAGGTGACGAGGCCGGTGTCAACCGTGTCGTGCGCGGGCTGGTCGGCGCGGGGCAGGGGCTCACACCCAGCGGCGATGACGCCCTGTGCGCCGTACTCCTCGTGCTCGGCGGGATCGGGGACCCGGCGGCGGTCACACTGCTGGGCGCCGCCGTGGCGGATCGGTGGACCCGCACCACGAGCCTTTCGGCATCGCTGTTGGACGCGGCGCGCCAGGGGTACGCGGTGCCCGAGGTGGTTGCCCTGGTCGGCTGCGCCCTTGGCGGTAACCTCGTGGAAGCCCACGAGTCGCTCACGTCAGCACTGGCCATCGGTCATCGCTCCGGTGCTGATCTGGTCGCCGGACTGGCCGGCTCACTGCGCGACCTCGCGTACCAGGCCGCTGAAAGGGGAAGCGCGTGACCGAGCTTGTCGAGGTGCGCCGCGGCGCCTACTACGACTCCGTCAGCCTCATGCAGGTCTCGAAGGCGGTGCGCGGGGCACCGGGCGTCAGCGCCGCGCTCGTGGCGATGGCCACCGAGCTCAACACCGACCTGCTGGCCGGGATGGGCTTCACGGTGGACGAGGCCGTCGGGCCCAACGACATGTTCGTCGCCATCCGCGGCGAGAACGGCGACGCGCTCGAAGCCGGCCGCTCCGCCCTGGATGGAGCCCTGGCGCAGCTCAAGGCAGCCGGGGCCACGGCCGGTGGTTTCGGCGATGCGCCACGACCGCGAACCCTTGGCTCCGCCGCAGCCCGGTCCGGAGCGAACCTCGCACTGATCTCGGTGCCTGGCGCCAACGCGTTCGTGGAGGCGATGGACGCCGTGACCTCCGGCGCCTCGGTGGTGCTGTTCTCCGACAACGTCAGTGTCGAGCACGAGATCATCCTCAAGGATGCGGCCAAAGCCTCCGACGTCCTGGTGATGGGCCCGGACTGCGGCACCGCCGTCATCGCGGGGGTCGCCCTGGGCTTCGCGAACCTCGTGCGGGCCGGCTCCGTCGGGCTGGTCGCCGCATCGGGCACGGGAGCCCAGCAGGTCATGTGTCTGCTGGATGCCGCCGGGGTCGGCATGAGCCACTGCGTCGGGGTCGGCGGGCGGGACCTGTCCTCCGCGGTCGGGGGCCGCACCACCCGCCAGGCCCTCGCCGCACGGGCCGCCGACCCGGCGACCGGGTCGATCATCGTCGTGTCCAAGCCGCCGGCCGCCGACGTGATCACCTTGCTCCAGGAGTATGCCGCCACGTTGGGCAAGCCGGTCCACTGGGCAACCCTGGGCCCCGGTCGCCCGGACCTCACCGCGGCCGTGGAGGCCGCCCTCGCCACGTCGCCGGACGGCATACCGGTCTGGCCGCAGTGGCTCGCCGAGGCACCAGCCCAGAACGGCAACACCGGCGGCTCCTTGCGCGGGCTGTTCTGCGGCGGCACCCTGGCCGACGAGGCGATGATCATCGCCTCCGAACGGCTCGGCCCGATTCGGTCCAACATCCCGCTCTCCCCCGAGCTCGCCCTTGGCCCGGACCTGAACAGCGACTCGCACGCGGTCATCGACTTCGGCGACGACCGGCTGACCCGGGGACGACCACACCCGATGATCGACCCGTCGCTGCGACTCGAACGGATCGCTTTCGAGGGCGACGACCCGACCTGTGACGTACTGCTGCTCGACCTCGTCCTGGGGTTCGGCTCACACCCCGACCCCGCCGATGAGCTCGCCGCCGCCATCGCCTCTGCGCGCAGGGCAGCCACAGCGGGC
>JANOHS010000021.1:0-2780 GCA_031406655.1 Micrococcales bacterium | reverse complement strand
AGGAGCAGCGCGTCATATGGCAGGAGATAGTCACCATCCAAGGCTGCGATGGTGACCTTCCGGGCCTGGCGGTCGATGCCGGTGACCCGGTGGCCGGTTCGCACGTCCAGGTTCAGGGACGCGGCCAGCGACGCGGGGGTGTGCAGCAGCAGCGCATCTCGCTGTGCGATCTCGCCGGACAGGTGATAGGGCAGGCCACAGTTCGCGAAGGACACGTAGGCCCCCTGCTCCAGGACCACGATCTGGGCGTCTTCGTCCAGACGTCGGGCTCGGGCCGCGGCACTCATGCCACCGGCCACGCCTCCGACGATGACGATCCTCATGCCGCCCTCGGTGGGGGATGGTCCGGCGGTGGGATTGGGGGTGGATGAGGTGGTCAAGTTGGGCTCCGTTCGTCAAGCTCAGTATACCCAAGGGGGTATATCAAGATGACGGTGGGCCGAAATGTCGCGCGCAGGAGCTAGCCATTGCAGTGGCCGTGGTTCGCCGCTCTCACCGCAGAGGGCCACCCCACCATGCGCGGAGCCGCTGGCCCTCCCCAGTCGTCGCACGAATCCTCACCCGTACCAGCAGAACCAGGCTGGGCCTCTGGTTTGGCGCGCCGTGGAGGGTACTGTCCCATGCTTCCCCTAGCCTTGGGTGGGCCTACAAAGGAGTGCAATGAACGATATGAATGCGATGACCCTTGACGAGATCCACCCCGGTGATTGCCTGCCGTGGCTGCGAACGCTGCCTGACGAGTCGGTCGATTGCATCGTGTCTTCCCCTCCATACAACATCGGCAAGGAGTACGAGAGTCGCCGCGCTCTTCAGGTCTACCTAGACGAGCAGGTACAGGTCTTGACTGAATGCGCTCGGGTCCTCAAGCAGTCGGGGTCCATCTGGTGGCAGATTGGGGCGTACTCGGATCGTCGAGGTTCGCTGATCCCGCTCGACGTGCGCTTCTTCCCTATCCTTGAGGGCCTCGGGCTGATCCCAAGGAACCGCATCATTTGGATTCGTCAGCATGGTTTGCACGGCCGAAACAAATACTCGGCCAGACATGAGACTGTCTTGTGGTTCACGAAGAGCGATGACTACAAGTTCGAACTTGACCCCATTCGGGTTCCGCAGAAGTATCAGAACAAGAAGTCATGGAAGGGGGATAACAAGGGTGAACTGACGTGCAACCCAATGGGTAAGAATCCGGGTGACATCTGGATCTTCCAGAATGTAAAGCACAACCACGAAGAGCAGACCGTTCACCCGGCACAGTTCCCTGAGGACATGATCGCTCGCATCGTTCTGTCAACTACACAGGCGGGCGATGTCGTGCTCGACCCCTACATGGGCACTGGAACCGTAGCGATTGTGGCGCGGGATCACGATCGCCGTTTCCTCGGGGCGGAAATCGATGCTGGTTATCACGCTGTGGCGCTCCGCCGGCTTGCCGGAACGCCCAACTCTGAGGGCAGTTTCGCCAACCTCAAGAATCTTCGGGATTACTGTGAGCGGCACGACGATGAGCCCAGCAAGTATCGCTTCGATGCGCAAACGGGCAAGGTCCCCAGCGGTCGCGCGCAGGCCAAGCGCTTCTCCGAGGAACACCATCTCGCTGAGCTGGAGACGCGACTCGCGCTGGAAGAGGCTGCATTTGCAGACAGGCTGCGTGGCACCGACGAGGGACGACCTGACATTGATCGATACCGGGTCGAAAAGGGCACAACGCTGTTTGACGAGGAAGCTGTTTAGGAGAATGTGATGGAGCGGTTACCGTACTGACCGGCCTGACCCCAGGAGACTTGAAAGGTCCGAGGGGTGGTATGTGCTGCTGCCCTTCCGTAGCGTGCGGGATAGACATTCCAATCACATTCCAAAGTGGTCACATCTTCTTCCACTCCGAGTGCAACGAGGCGAATTGGCACCTGAAAAATCCCCAACGTCGTCACGGTATCGATCTGGGCTCGCGCTTGCTCGGCGTAAAGCGTGCTATTCGACGCAGGCATTGAGCCCGTCTTCGTTACGATCACGAGTGCTTCAACAGGACCGGTTAGCAGGGGCAGCAGTTCCTTGGACTGGAAGACTGCTTCGCTCCTGATTATGTTGTTCCAAAGGAACGGGTAGTTGCTGAACTGCCATTCGGCCAGCACTGAGGCCTTGCCCGAGTCCCAGTCGTTGCCAAAGGGCTGAAGCTTGGCGGGCACGGGGACCTTGGCCCAGCCGAGGGTGGCGGCGGCAGTTGTGAGGGCGGCGTTCGTGCCCTTCGGGTCGAAGATCGGCTTGCCGATCTTGCCTTTCTGGTCGCTCGCCTGAAGTTGTGGCCTAAGGCCGGTTAGCACCTGGCCGAGTTCTGACCACCGCGCCTCGCCTGATCCCGCGAAGTACTCCTTGGCGCCGTTGAAGTCCTGGATCTCGTAGTCCACGAATCGCTCCCGCATTCAGTCGCTTTGGCGCTGGCGACTGTAGCAGTGGCGACTCGCAAGGGCTTACCGGAGCCCTTACGGAGCCCTTCGAATATCAAACCGGCCCGGTCCCTAGACGAGAAACCGGGCCTGACCAGCGGAAACGTGGGTGGGCCCCGTCGGGCTCGAACCGACGACCTACGGATTAAAAGTCCGCAGCTCTACCAACTGAGCTAGAGGCCCGGGGTATGGGAACATCTCTAGGAAGAAGCCTAGGAAGAAGCCTAGGAACAACCCATACGGATGCCCACCCTAGCGACCTGACCCGTCGGCTCTTGCACAGACCGACATGACGTCTCGTTTCGCGGCGGCTCATGCGCTGTTGTGCCGCATGGTTGG
>JANOHS010000010.1:0-8456 GCA_031406655.1 Micrococcales bacterium | reverse complement strand
TGCTGACCAACATGCAGACCCCGCTCGGCTTGACGGCGGGAAACGCCCTGGAGGTCCGGGAGTCGGTCGAGGTCCTGGCCGGCGGCGGACCGCCCGACGTCGTGGAGCTGACGCTGGTCCTTGCCCGCGAGATGCTGGCTGCGGCCGGGCGCGGTGACGTCGACCCGGCCGATGCGCTCACGGACGGACGGGCCATGGACGTATGGCGCCGAATGGTCACCGCCCAGGGCGGCGACCCGTCCGCGGCACTGCCCGTCGCGAAGGAGACTCACCAGATCCTGGCTCCCGGCTCCGGTGTCCTGATCCAGATGGACGCCCTCAAGGTCGGAGTGGCGGCATGGCGGCTGGGCGCTGGGCGTGCGCGCAAGGAGGACACGGTCCAGGCTGGTGCGGGCATCGAGATGCACGCCAAACCCGGCGCCGTCCTACGGGCCGGCGACCCGCTCATGACGCTGCACACAGACACCCCTGACCGGTTCGACCGGGCCATCGAGGCGCTGGACGGTGCCTACTTCATTGCGCCAGAGGACTCCCGACCGGATCTGTTACCGCTGGTGATCGACCGGATCGGCTAACCCTTGCTCAGCTCAGGCCGGTTTGCTCAGCTCAGGCCGGTCGGATCGGGCAATTTCGGCCCAAGAACCGGCCTGAGATGAGCAAGGCCAGCACGCCCGCACTACTGTGAGCGAATGCCCCGACTCATCAGCACACCCACGAGCATTCCTGTCCCGGGCGGCAAGGTCATCAGCGAGCACGTCGGTCTGCTCAGCACCGGGACCCCGGCTGTCTCGGTGGCCCACATGATCGCCCCGGCCGACTGGGCAGAGCCCTTCCAGACACCGGAGTTCGACGAGATCACTCTGGTTCTCAAAGGCACCGTCATCGTCGAGCACGAGGATGGTCCCACCACCGCACAGGCCGGTCAGTCGATCCTGGTCGGAGCGGGGGAGCGCGTCCGCTACTCCAGCGGACCGGACGGCGCCGAGTACGTCGCCGTCTGCCTCCCGGCGTTCGCGCCGGACACTGCCCACCGCGAGGCCTGATTGCTCACCGACGACCTGCTGCGCAGC
Source organism: Micrococcales bacterium (assembly GCA_031406655.1). Taxonomy (GTDB): domain Bacteria; phylum Actinomycetota; class Actinomycetes; order Actinomycetales; family Dermatophilaceae; genus UBA4719. The sequence goes on along the minus strand of JANOHS010000010.1, from coordinate 7,386 downwards.
ATCCCGAAAGCGCTGCTGCACGACCATCTCGACGGCGGACTGCGCCCTGAGACGATCATCGAGCTCGCTGAAACCGTTGGTTACCAAGGACTTCCGTCGCGAGAGCCGGAGGCGCTCGGTGCCTGGTTCCGCGACAGCGCCGACTCGGGGTCGCTCGAGCGTTACCTCGAGACGTTCGACCAGACGCTCGCCGTCATGCAGACCATTGACGGGCTGCTCCGGGTCGCCAGCGAGTGTGTTCAGGATCTGGCCGCCGACGGGGTCGTCTACGCCGAGGTGCGTTACGCCCCCGAACAGCACCTGGTCGACGGACTCTCGCTCGAGGAGGTTGTTGAGGCGGTGAACGCGGGCTTTCGCGACGGCGAGCGGACGGCCGCCGCGTCCGGTCATCGGATCCGCGTGAGCGCGCTGCTGACCGCGATGCGGCAGGCCGCCAAGGGCACCGAGATCGCCCGGCTCGTCGTGCGATATCGCGATGAGGGCGTCACCGGGTTCGACATCGCGGGCGCCGAGGCCGGGTTCCCGCCCACCCGGCACCTCGACGCGTTCGAGTACCTCCGCCGCGAGAATGCCCACTTCACCATCCATGCAGGCGAGGCCTTCGGGCTGCCGAGCATCTGGGAGGCGATCCAGTGGTGCGGCGCGGACCGGCTCGGCCACGGCGTGCGTATCGTCGACGACCTTCGGGTAGCCGGCAGGCCATACTCGGCCGATGTCGCCTATGCGGCGTCGGCGGACCCGGCGGAGGTCGTCCTCGGCGGCCTCGCGTCCTATGTGCGCGACCGGCGAATCCCGCTCGAGATGTGTCCGAGCAGCAACGTGCAGACCGGCGCGGCCGAGTCCGTTGCGCTGCACCCGATCTCGTTGTTGAAGCGGCTCAAGTTCAGGGTCACCGTCAACACCGACAACCGGCTGATGAGTGGCACGTCGATGACCCGGGAGATGTCGCTGCTGGTCAACGACGCCGGATGGACCATGGAGGATTTGCGCTGGGCGACGATCAACGCGATGAAGTCGGCCTTCATCCCGTTCGACGAGCGGCTGGCGATCATTGACGACGTCGTCAAGCCCGGGTACAAGGATTTGGTAGAGGCCTGAAGCCCGCCGGCGGCTAGGACGCCGAGTCGATCGGGTCCGCCGGGATCAGACGACGACGCAGGTCAGCGTCTCGGGCCAGGCGGATGGCGTCGCGACGGCGCCGATCCGCGATAATCGCGGCGAGCACGAGCTCCGGGTGGACGCCCACCGGGGGCTGCGGAGCCACGTAGGTCAGCACGTCGTCGCGCAGCTGGAGTCCGAGCGTGGTGCGCGACTGGGCGCTGAGGCGCGGCGCGCGCATGAGGAACGTCCGGACCGCCATGGCCAGGCCGTCAGGCAGCCGGGCGATGTCGGCACCTGCTGCCCAGGCAGACAGCTGAAGGGGCATCATCGGGGGCGGTGGCAGCGTCAGGCGGAACCGCTCCCGCACGACGTACGTGCCGGCGGCGTAGTCGCCAAGGCGTTTGCCCTTGCTGCTCACCAGCGCGCTGACCAGAGCGGGCACCCCGAGGAGGGCCCAGATCTCGACGAACCCCACGAGCGCGCGGGTCAGGGCATGGCGGAACCCGATGGGCCCGGCATCGTCGCGGACGGTCCGCAGGCCCGTGGCCAGCTTGCCCACGGAACGACCTCGGGTCAGTGTCTCGACGGCGGTCGGCAGGCCGACCGAAACCGTTGCCAGCAGCATGGTCGTGACGGCGGCGGTCAGGGCTTCGTCGGTGTCGATGGTTACGGCCGAGGCCACCAGCAGCCCGACCCACAGGGCCACGCCCGCGACCACCAGGTCCATGACGCCGGAGAGGGCGCGAAGGGCGATGCCGGCGGCTGGCAGCTCCAGGGCGACGGCCTCTCCGGTGACGAGGTCGTCGACGCCAACGCCGACCGTTTCGCTGCTCATGATCGGCCAGCGTAACCGGCTTGGCAGCGGAGCCCGGGACCCGCGAATACAGTGTGGGCGTGGATCTCGACGCTTTCGTGGCAGCCCACCAGGGCGAGTGGAGCCGCCTGGAGTACCTGGCGGCCCATGGGTCGGGCAGCGGCGCCGAGGCCGACGAGCTCCTCGACCTGTATCAGCGGGTGGCCACGCAGCTGTCCGTCGTCCGCTCGGCTGCCCCGGACCCGAGCCTGGTGACCTACTTGTCCTCGCTGCTCGCGCGAGCCCGCACCCGTTCTGCCGGAACGAGATCGGTGGCATGGTCCGATCTGCGGGACTTTTTCACGGACACTTTTCCTGCCGCGCTCTATCGGACCAGGAAGTGGTGGATCCTCACCGCCGTCGTCAACGTGGCGGTGTCGCTGTTGATCGGGTGGTGGTTCCTCTCCCACCCGCAGCTCGAGTCCTCGCTGATGTCCCCTTCCGAGATCGACCAGCTGGTCGGCAGCGACTTCGAGGGCTACTACAGCGAGTTCGCCGCGTCCTCCTTTGCGGCCCGGGTCTGGACGAACAACGCCTGGCTGACGGCCGTCTGCATCGCCCTGGGAATCCTGGGCGTCCCGGTTGTCTACCTGCTCTTCCAGAACGTCCTGAACGTGGCGGCCATCGGAGCGATCATGATCAACCACGACCGTGGTGGGCTCTTCTTCGGGCTGATCCTGCCGCACGGGCTGCTGGAGCTGACGGCGGTCTTCGTGGCTGGTGCCACCGGCCTCCGGCTGTTCTGGGCCTGGGTCGACCCGGGCCCTCGGGCGCGGGCCCAGGCCGTAGCCGATGAAGGCCGCTCCGCCGTCGCAGTGGCCCTCGGTCTCGTGGTGGTGCTGGCCGTCTCGGGGGTCATCGAGGCGTTCGTGACTCCATCGGCCCTGCCCACCTGGGCGCGCATCAGCATCGGCGTGGTCGTCGAGCTGGCCTTCATCGCCTACGTGTTCACGGTCGGTCGCTGGGCGTGGCAACGCGGCGCGACCGGCGACGTGGCGTCGCGCGACGCCGGTGACACGGCCCCCGTCGTGGGCTAAGCCCCAAACCAAGGGACGGTGCGGTGGTTCAAGCCCCAAACCTAGGGACGGTGCGGTCGGCCTTCCGCCTACAGCAGACCCCGGCTCTTGAGCAGCAGGTAGCGGTCGGTCAAGGCCACCGGAAGCAGCTCGGGCTCGGCATCGATCACGTGGACCCCCAGGTGTCGCAACACCTCGGCGGTCCGTTCGCGCAGACCCATGGTGCGTTCGGCGGCTGCCGCGTCATAGACGCGCGAGGTGCTGCTCAGATCGGCCGCCATCGCCGAAAGCGCAGGATCGGAGACCGAGGCGAGGACAACCCTGTGGTGCCGGGTGAGGGGAGCCAAGGTGGGCAGCAGGCTCTCCTCGATGGCGGCGGGCTCGAGCGGGGTCAGCAGGACGACCAGCGACCGGTGGCGGCCGAGACCGGCGATGGCCCCTGCCATCATGGCCCAGTCGGCCTCGAGCAGTGCTGGTTCCAGGGGCGCCATCGCGGTCACGAGGTCGCCCAGGGGTGTGGTGCGGCTCGAGCCCGTCAGGCGGGCGCGCACCTGCCGGTCACCGGCGAGGAAGTCCACCCGGTCACCTGCACGAGAGGCCAGGGCGGCCAGGAGGAGCGCCGCGTCCATGGCAGCATCCAGCCGGGGGATGTCACCGACCCTCCCGGCCGATGTTCGTGACGTGTCCAGAACCAGGATCAGACGTCGTTCGCGCTCGGGCTGCCACGTTCGCACGACGACGGCACTGCGCCGGGCGGTCGCCCGCCAGTCGATGCTGCGGACATCGTCGCCGATCACATAGTCGCGCAGGGAGTCGAACTCGGTACCGGCCCCACGAACTCGGACCGCCGAGCGTCCGTCGAGCTGGCGCAGGACCGAGAGCCGGCTGGGCAGGTGCTTGCGCGAGGTGAACGGCGGCAGCGCACGGATGAGTCCTTCGGCGGTGGACGAGCGCTGGCGAGCGGCCAGTCCGAGCGGCCCGAGGCTGCGCACCGTGACCCGGTCCGCCCGCCGGTCGCCGCGTCGGGTGGGCGTCAGGGAGGTCCGCAGCGCGACCCGCTCCCCGCCTCGGACATTTACCGTATGCCGTTCGCCCGTCGCCCCCCCCGAAGGTTGCCACGCGTCGCGAACCACACCCCACAGGCGTCGCGACGTCGGATTGGTCAGCCACAACGTCGTGGACCCGCCGACGCCGAGCCGGACCTGTCCGACCCGGTCGCGGCTGATCATCAGCTTGCCGGGGCTCAGCGCGAGCAGCAGATCGAGCGCGATGGCGAACAGGGTGACCAGCCACCAGATTCGGACGGTGTTCATGGTCGGCAGGAAGAACACTGCGACGAGCCCAAGGGCCAGCAGGGCGGGGGCGCGACCGGTCAACGCCATGGCCGACACACCCCTCGAGGGTGTGGGCACGGGATACGGACGGGTGAGGTCACGGCAGGAGTCAACGGGGGACGGGCACGGAAGAGAGCGCGCTGGCCAGCACCGACCCGACGTTGACACCCTCGAGCTCGGCCTCGGGTCGCAGGGCCAGCCGGTGGGCCAGCGTCGCGTGCGCGAGAGCCTTGACGTCGTCGGGAGTCACGAACTCCCGATCGTTCAACCACGCCCAGGCGCGGCTGGTCGCCATCAGTGCCGTGGCGCCACGCGGGCTCGCGCCCAACGAGAGAGAGGGAGACTGCCGGGTCGCCCGGGCGATGTCGACGATGTAGCCGGTGACCTCCGGCGAGACGGTCACTGCCCGCACTGCCGCGACGCCGGCATCGAGGTCGTGCGGGCCGGCGACGGCATGCAGGCCCGCCGCAGCCAGGTCGCGGGGGTCGAAGCCGGTGGCGTGTCGGTGAACAACCAGCATCTCGTCCTCGCGCGGCGGCAGCGGCAGCTCGACCTTGAGCAGGAACCTGTCCAGCTGTGCCTCGGGCAGAGGGTAGGTGCCCTCGTACTCGACCGGGTTCTGGGTGGCGGCGACCATGAACGGCGAGGGCAGGGCGCGGGGCACGCCCTCAACCGAGACCTGACGCTCCTCCATGGACTCCAGGAGCGCGGCCTGGGTCTTGGGCGGCGTCCGGTTGATCTCGTCGGCGAGCAGCAAGTTGGTGAACACCGGCCCTTCGCGGAACGAGAACTCGGCGCTGTGCGGGTCGTAGATCAAGGAACCGGTGATGTCACCGGGCATCAGGTCGGGAGTGAACTGCACCCGCTTGGTCTGGACGTCAAGTGCCGCGGCCACGGCGCGGATGAGCAGGGTCTTGGCCACGCCGGGCACGCCCTCGAGCAGGATGTGGCCACGGCTCAGCAGCGCGATGATGATGCCGGACACCGCGGCATCCTGCCCCACGACCGCCTTGGCGACCTCGTGGCGCACGGCGACCAGCGCGGCGCGGGCCTGGTCGGAGGAGGCGCGGGCTTGGGTTGCCTGGGTGACGTCCGTCATGTTCGGTGTACTTCCTTCTCGAGTGCTGCGAGGTTGTTGGCCACTTCCAGGAGTGCCGAGTCGTCATGCGCCGCAGGGGAGCTCAGCAGATTCAACACATCGTGGTAGTCCCGATCCGTGATCGCAGCCGCTGCCGCAGCCACGCTGCTGACCGTCGACGACGGGGACAGGCCGAGGTATGCCGTGAGTCGCCTTCGTGTTGCCAGCGCCAGCACAGCAGCGGCGCGGCCCCGGTCGCGGGACTTGCGGTACATCCGTCCGCGGCTCTCGGTGGTCTCGACGGCACGGACGATGACCGGGAGCGGCTCGGTGACCAGCCGTCCGAGTCGGCGACCCCGCCACAGACACAGGAACAGGACCGCGGAGGTCGCCAGGGCGAGGCCGGGCCCGAACCACGCGGGCGCGATGGATCGCGATGTGCCATCAGCCGCGGCGATGTCGGCCAGGTTCGGGACGTACCAGACAAGCCGGTTGGTCTGTCCGAAAAGGTGCAGGGCGATCGCGGCGTTGTCGGCGTCGAGGATGGCGCCGTTGGTGACCAGGCTGTCGTCCCCGAGCAGGATGACGGGCGGTCGCTCCCGGTCGGCGGCCCGCAGGCTGAGCATCGCGCCGCCACCGTCGTCCCCGTCCGGGAAGCAGATGGTGGCCGCGGAGGCGTTGTCCGTGGGCGTGTAGGCCCGGTCGGCCTTCGCGAGCCGGAAGCCCTCACCCACCGGCGAGCCCTGGCATCCGGCGCTCACCTCAGCCAGATCTGCGCGATGGGAGTCGACGGGCAGGCCCATGCCTTTGGTGACCTCGAGGTCGGGGTCGAGCAGGACCACGCTGGCGGCGGACGCAGAGTGCACCAGCGCGGCCTTGGCGGTCCGCCCCGACAGCGAGGTGGTGCCCGTGATCACGACCGTCGTGGCGCCGTCGACAGTCTCGCCGATCAGCTCGCGGTGGCTGCGGACGACGATCACCCTGACGCCGTGGTCGCCGAGGACACGGGCCAGGGCCTGGGCTCCGGAGCGGCCGGGGTTGGCTGGGTCGAGGTCGGCGGTGTTGCCCCGGCCTGCGGGGGTCAGCAACGTCACGGTCAGCGTGACGGCCAACAGCAGGCCGACCACGATCGAGGGTGCGACCCATCGAGGACGCCTGCGCCTTGAGGAGAGTGGCCCTCCGATGCCGTCTCCTGGAGGCGGCTGTCCGGGTGGGGCGAGGATCGGTGCCCCCGCGTCCGAGGTGGTCGTGGTCGTCATACCGGCACGTCCTGGCGGAGGGAGGAGGTCAGCACCGGGCGTGCCTTGACCAGCTCGGCGTCGAGGTTCTGGACCTCAACGGCCTGGTCCGCCGTCGCCCGGCGATGGCCATAGCGAACCGAGTCGAACACGTTGGCCGCGCCCACAAGCCGGCCGGCATGGTCGGGGAAAGGCTGGGCCAGCGCAAGGCTGACCTCGTGGGCGGTGCGGCCCGGGGCGTCTTCGAGCAGGCTGCGGTCGCTCATGTCCCTGGCGATGGCCCGGAACCCGTCCAGGGCCGCATCGTCGAAGTTGCCCACCATGAGAGCCCGGGCGGCCCGGTCGCGGTAGGTGCGAGCGGTGATCGTGCGGTCCTCGAGCACGTCACCGCCGCCGCGAGCGACCGCCGGCTCTCGACGCACCCTGGGCAGGACCCAGGCCAGAAGGGCGATCACGACCAGGGCCACGAGCACGGTGACCACGGGCGAGAACCCACTGCTGGCCAGGCTGTTGGCGCCGTCGAGGAGCGCGCGCAGCTGGTCGATAACCCACTCGATGACTGACCTCAGCCACGGATCCTGGTAGTCGGAGCCGCGCAGCTCGTCGCTCAGCCAGTCCCGTGCCTCGGAGGGCGTGGGATCCAGGCCACGAGAAGGTGACCAGCTCGCCGGCGTCATGGGATGTCGTTCAGATCCGCGGTGCCGGGTTGGACTCTGCCTCGCGGAGCAGGACCACGTCGAGCGCCTCGAGGCGCATCCGGCGGTCG
>JANOHS010000585.1:0-7961 GCA_031406655.1 Micrococcales bacterium | reverse complement strand
TCTGGGCCACTTCTACCGCGGCATCGGCCTCACCGTGCTCGAGGGCTACGGACTGACCGAGACCACAGCACCGGCAACGGTCAACGCCCCCGACCTGATCAAGATCGGCAGTGTTGGTCCCCCGATTCCCGGTGTCTCCATCCAGATCGCGGATGACGGTGAGGTCCTGATCAAGGGCAACAGCGTCTTCTCCGCCTACCGCAACAACGAGACCGCCTCCCGCGAAGCCATCGTCGACGGCTGGTTCCACTCCGGCGACATCGGAGAGCTTGACGACGACGGGTTCCTGAAGATCACCGGCCGCAAGAAGGAGCTCCTGGTCACCGACGGGGGAAAGAACGTCGCCCCGGCCGTCCTTGAGGACCGGCTGCGCGCCCATCCACTGGTGTCCCAATGCATCGTGGTCGGCGATGAGAAGCCGTTCATCGGCGCACTCCTCACCCTTGATGCCGAGATGCTTCCCGCCTGGGCCAAGAACCATGGCCTCGAAGGCCTCTCGATGGCTGACGCACGGACGAATGAGGTCATCCACGAGGCGATCCAGGCGGCGGTCGACGAGGCGAACAAGGCCGTCAGCAGAGCCGAGGCGATTCGCCGGTTCACGATCCTTCCCGGCGACTTCACAGAGGACAACGGCTATCTGACGCCGTCACTGAAGCTCAAGCGCAACGTCGTGATGAAGGACTATGCGTCCGAGGTGGAGGACCTGTACTCCCGAAACACGGATTGACCCTGGGCCGCGAGACACTCGTTCAGCGATGGTCGGGACTCATCCTCGCGCCTGCGCAAGGGTGCGCAGGTAACGCTTCCAGACGTTGACGAACTGCTCCTTCGTCACGTCGAAGCTCAGGGGAAACGCCTGCGCCGCAACGACATCGGGATCGGACTGGGCTGACTCGTCCACGCTCAGGCTTCCCGCGACCGCACGGTAGAAGGAGATGACCTTGGCCTGGCCATAGGTGTCGACCAGGCGGGAGACGGCCAGCCACGACGCGGAGTAGAACGGCGCGATATCGGCCCGGGCGGGGTCAAAGTCGGCCGCGGTCGGGAGCCCGGTGGGACCCTTGCCCTGACGCACCAGCGTGAGCAGCTCGCTGGCCACGCTGGTTCGCGGGAGGTCGAGCCCGCTGTACCCGACATAGTCGGCCATCCCCTCCGACAACCAGATGGGCACCGGCCTGGTGGTTGACGAACGGGTCGCTACATGGGTCACCTCATGGGTGATGACCACTCGGCGCCCGTTGCGCTGCAATGCGGTGAATGCCTTGGGGTTGATGACGACCCGGTCCCCCTGTGCCCGCTGACCCGGGTCGATCTCACCCTGGGTGATGGCAGCCACCTGATCGAGCCCGTCGTCGTTGGAACGCAGCAGGAGCTCCGCGAACTCCTCGGTCGTGGACGGCGTCACGATCACCACATGAGCGTTCCAGTCCGACCCCCACACCTGCGTGACCCGGCGAACAGCCGAGTCCGCGATCATGCTGTAGTCCAGCATTCGCGACTGGGGGGCGTTGCCGATCACCAGCGCGAACCTGCCCTCAATCACCTTGAGCCCCGGAAGGTCCCACAGCTGGAAGGAGACAGCGCCGTCGGAGTCATCGGCTATCCGCCAACCACCGGGGCGTTGCACCAGCGTGTACGCGGCGTCAAAGGATCGTGGCGCCCGGTCATAACCGGCCAGCGAGTACGTGCCGGAGACCGTGGCCACCCAGGCTTTCGGCCCGACCTGCCGGACCCGCGCCTCGCCCAGCGCGGGAGCCGGCCGCACCTGGCCGTATGAGAACTGGTCGAGAGGGAGCTTGACAAGGTTGTCGAACGCGACACCCTGACGACCTCCGAAGGGCGAGTCAGGTCGGTCAACCGTGGCCATCCAAGCGATCCTGTCCTGGGCCTCCACGGCCGCAGCCCGGGCCGACAGCAGGTCCTGGGCCGCCGAGATACGGGCGCGCTGCTCGTCCATCGACGGCACCGAGGATGCTGCCTGGTTGACCCGGTCATCGCCTGGGAACGCAGTGGCGGTGGCCCCCGGCTCGCCGGCGCTCCGGCCCCGCAGCTCCAGGTCGCGGCCCAGCTGACCTGCAGAGCCCGCGGCAAGCCCGACGCATAATGCGATCGCGGCGAAACGCCCAGCCCTGTTCATCGCCTCATCGTAAGTGGCCTCCGAGCGTCCTCACCCGACGGCGCCCATGTCTCCCCACGGCTCGCGACGCGCGTACAGCCCTGCGACGGTCTCGGCGCTGACCATCCCCGCGCCGACGAACACACCGACCGCGATGCTCTCTGCAGCGTCCAGTGAGAGCTCGGCAGCGTCCAGAGAGAGCCCGGCCGCGGAGGGCGAGAACATCGCCATGACGACACAGTCGTCACAGCGCTGGCCACTCACCGGGCATGTCACACAGTCGACGATCATCACTGACCTCCTGGTCACCTCGTCGGTGGCGCAACCTCGAGGTTGCGCCGTGTCCGGAACGCTAGGCCGCGGGTCTGACAGCGCCATCCCGACGAATGTCCTGCCACCACCGCGGACACCACCGCGGACACTTCCTCGGCTGCCCGGCGGCAGCGCGCCTGCCGAGCCCTGTCGGGGGCAGCGCCTAACGTCGTCGACATGCAGGGCGTCCAGGGCACACTCGATGAGCTGGGCACCCCCCTGTCGGAGGTCACCTTCGTCGTCGTCGACCTCGAGACGACCGGCGGAAGCCCTGTAGGGGCCCACATCACGGAGGTGGGCGCAGTCAGGATCCGGGGTGGCGAGGTGATCGGCGAGTTCCAGACCTTGGTCAACCCGGCCGAGCCGATCCCGGCGTTCATCTCGGTCCTCACCGGCATCACCGACCAGATGGTGGCCGGCTCGCCACGGATCGACAGCGTCCTACCTGCTTTTCTCGAGTTCGCCCGCGACAGCGTCCTGGTCGCCCACAACGCTCCCTTCGACATCTCCTTCCTCAAAGCAGCAGCCAGGCTCACCGGTCACGTGTGGCCACCGTTTCGAGTCGTTGACACGGCGCACCTGGCACGGCAGCTGGTCAGCAAGGACGAGGCGCCCAACCGCAAGCTGGGGACGCTGGCTCTGCTCTTCGGCGCTGCGACAACCCCCGATCACCGTGCGTTGCACGATGCCCGAGCCACCGTCGATGTGCTGCATGGACTGATCTCGCGAGTGGGCAGTGTCGGGGTGGTGACCCTCGAAGAACTGAGCACGTTCTCCTCGCGGGTCAGCTCGGCCCAACGCCGTAAGCGTTACCTGGCCGAGGGTCTGCCTGCCGCGCCAGGGGTCTACCTGTTCAAGGACAGCCAGGGGCACGTCCTCTACGTGGGGACCTCCCAGGATATCCGGCGCCGGGTCCGTACCTACTTCACCGCCTCGGAACAGCGAACCCGGATGGCCGAGATGGTCGCGATCGCGACGAGCGTGACGCCCGTCGTCTGCGAGACCACGCTGGAGGCACAGGTCCGCGAGCTGCGCCTGATCGCCCAGCACAAGCCCCGCTACAACCGCCGCTCACGAAACCCCGAGCGGGCCCCCTGGGTCAAGCTCACCGTCGAGCCCTTCCCCCGGCTGAGCATCGTCCGGGAGGTGATGGCTGACGGCGCCCGATACTTCGGCCCCTTTAGCTCACGCCTCGTTGCGGAGTCGGCCATCGCCGCCGTCCACGAGGCGCTTCCACTGCGTCAGTGCACCAAGCGCCTCTCGGTCAACGGGCGGTCCGCTGACTGCGCGCTCGCCCAGATGGGACGCTGCGGTGCGCCCTGCACGGGTGACCAGAGCGTCGAGGACTACGCAGTCATCGTCGAACGGGCCGCCCAGATGATCGTGGGCGACTCACGCGAGGTCGTCGCAGCTTTGCGCCACCGGATGAGCAGCCTCTCGGGCCAGGAACGGTATGAAGACGCGGGCGGTGTCCGTGACCGGCTGATGGACCTGGTTCGGGCAGCAGCGCGCGCTCAACGCATCGCGCCGCTGGCGAACAGCGCCGAGATCGTCGCGGCTCGACAGGTCACCCAAGGAGGCTGGGAGATCATCTGCGTCCGCTTCGGCCGGCTCGCAGGTACCACAGTGGCTCCGCGTGGCGCTGACCCTGCGCCCTATATCAGCGCGTTGGCGGCCAGCGCAGAGAACGTGACCCCCTCCCCCGGCCCATCCCCCTCGGCCTCGGCGGAGGAGACCGAGAAGATCCTGCGCTGGTTGGAGACCAGCGGTGTGCGCCTGGTCTCCATCGATGGTGAGTGGACCTGTCCGGTGCACGGCGCCGGCGCAGCACACGCCAGCCTTGACCCCGCCCCCACGGCATACCGCGACGTGGTGGACTTCGACGAGCCCGGCCGACCCGGGCTCCGTCACCTCCTGCCAGCCGGGGTGCTGGTGCCTTCCCAGACGGAGTCTGCTGCGGGCTAGGGTGGGGCCGTGATCTCCGCCATCGTCCTGATCAACGCAGAGGTCGACCGTATTCCCGAGGTCGCCGCCGCCATCGCCGAGATCGCCGGAGTCACGGAGGTCTACTCCGTCACCGGCGATGTCGACCTCATCGCCATGGTGCGGGTGCGCCAGCACGAGGAGTTTGCCGACGTCATCGCCGACCAGCTCAACAAGGTCAGCGGCGTCCTGCTCACCCAGACGCACATCGCGTTCCGGACCTACTCCAAACACGACCTGGATGCGGCGTTCAGCCTCGGCCTGGACGACAGCTGAGGGTCAGTCTCCGTCAGGGTTGGTCGCGCCGACCCATCGGCGCAGGACCGAGCTGGCGCCTCCGTCGTCGATCGCTGCGCCGGCACGCTCCATCCCTGACCGCAGCGCTTCGGTGAAGTCGCCCTGGCTCTCACCGCGGTCTGGAACGGTGAGCGCCAGCGCGACCCCTGCGTTGAGCACCACGGCGTCCCGGATGGGCCCGACCGCGCCCGCGAACAGGTCCCGGACGACCTGGGCGTTGTAGGCCGCGTCGGCCCCCCGCAGCGTCTCCAGCGGGTGCAGCTCGAGTCCCACCGACGTTGGGTCCACCTGGTACTCGCGGACAGCACCGCTGCGTACCCACCAGACCGTCGAGGTGGTGGAGATGGTGAGCTCGTCAAGGCCGTCGTCGCCGCGGAAGACCGCAGCGTCCTTGCCGCGTCCGGCGAACACCCCTGCGATCAGCGGCGCCATCCGGGCGTCCGCGACGCCCACCGCGGCATACGTGGGCTGGGCCGGGTTGGTGAGCGGGCCCAGGAAGTTGAAGGCGGTTCCGATGCCCAGGTCGCGACGCGCCGAAGCGGCATGACGCATTGCGGGGTGGAAGTGCTGGGCAAAACAGAACGTGATTCCGGCCTGCTCGGCCACAGCCGCGACATCGGACGGAGGCAGGGTCAGGTTGATCCCGAGCGCCTCGAGAACGTCCGCAGAGCCCGACGAGGAGGAGGCGGCACGGTTGCCGTGTTTGACGACTCGAACCCCGCTTGCCGCTGCTACCAGGGAGGCCATCGTCGAGATGTTCACCGTATGAGCCCGATCTCCGCCGGTGCCAACGATGTCCAGTGTCGTTCCGGGGACCTCGATCCGGCTCGCGTGCGCGAGCATCGTGTCGGCCAACCCGCGCATCTCCTCAATCGTCTCGCCCTTGGAGCGCAACGCCATGAGGAACCCGGCCACCTGCGCCGGGCTCGCCTCGCCGCTCATGATCTGGTCCATGGCCCAGGCGGACTCGGTGACGCCCAGGTTCTGCCCGGACAGCAGTGCGCTGAAGATCGTCGGCCAGGTCATCGAGCTGCCGGCTGACGTCGTCGCCGTCATTGGCTAGGCGCTGGTGGAGGTGCCGACCATCCGGCCCAGCTCGGCAACCGCGCCCGCAAGGGCGATGGGATCAAGGGGATGTGGCACAGCCAGGTCGGCCTGGGACCACGCGGCCAGCCAGCCGTCCTGGGGTCGTCCCGTCAGCACCAGAACCGGCGGGCAGTTGAAGATCTCGTTCTTGAGCTGGCGGCACAGCCCGAGACCACCGAAGGGCGAAGTCTCGCCGTCCAGAATGAGCACGTCGAACCCCCCGGACTCCACGGCCTCGATCACCGCCGCTGCGGTGGCGCACTCGCGCCAGGACGTGACCTCCACGTCGCGGGCAGGCCGGCGACCCACGGCAACACGCACGGCGTCGCGGGTGGCGATGTCGTCGCTGTAGAGCAATACCGACAGCTGGCGCGCGGCGCCGGCAGGGTCGGAGACGGCGGGGGAATCGGCAGGCACAACGTGCGAAGCGGTCATGACGCAGATGCTACCGGGGGGGTGCACACGCGACGCCGCAGACCCGTTGCGAAAAGTTGTTGAGGCGCGAACGCCCGAATCACGTAATAATGGCGCCTGTGTCGACCGCATCAGCAGTTCACCCAAGCGCCCCGGGCCAACCGTCGGGCACCCTGACGGGCCATGGCCCCGTAACCCGGCCCAACCTGGCGGCTGTCGGGACCATCGTGTGGCTCGCCAGCGAGCTGATGTTCTTCGCCGGTCTGTTCGCCATGTACTTCACGATCCGTTCGGTCTCCCCGGACCTGTGGCAGGAGAGGACGGACCTGCTCAACGTCCCCTTCGCTGCGGCCAACACCCTGGTACTGGTCATCTCCTCGGTGTGGTGCCAGCTCGGCGTCTTCAAGGCTGAGCGCGGTCAGCCGGCACGCACCGGCTCACTGCTGCAGGTCAAGTTATGGGGCATGCGTGAGTGGTACGTCCTCACCTACGTCTTCGGCTCGATCTTCGTCGCCGGCCAGGTCACCGAGTACGCGAGCCTGTTCCGCGAAGGCGTCACCATCGCCTCCGACGCCTACGGCTCGGTGTTCTACCTCACGACCGGCTTCCACGGCTTGCACGTCACCGGCGGTCTGATTGCGTTCCTGCTGATCATCGGACGGACGTTCACGACTCGCCGCTACACCCACACACAGGCCACCGGCGCCGTTGTCACGTCGTACTACTGGCACTTCGTTGACGTCGTGTGGATCGCCCTGTTCGCCACCATCTATCTGCTCCAGTGATGCCTGACACCGTCCACGCCCGCACCCAAGACAGGAACATCCTGTGAGAGCACTGGCCTCCCGTCGCCGTCATCCCGCCGCGATCGTGATCCTCCTGCTGCTGGCGCTCGTGGCCACCGGAGGGCTGTACTCCCTCCTGGCTCCCAAGCCGGCGCAGGCAGCCGTAGCGACGGCCACCGACCCGACCGGTGGCAGGAAGCTCTTCCTGGCCAACTGCTCCACCTGCCATGGACTGAACGCAGAAGGCACCAAAGCCGGTCCCAGCCTGGTCGGCGTGGGCGCGGCTGCGGTTGACTTCCAGGTCGGAACCGGCCGTATGCCGCTCGCGGGACCGGCCATCCAGGCGTCGCGCAGCGACACGGTCAAGTTCACCGACGAGGAGATCGCGTCCCTGGCCGACTACGTGGCCACCCTGGGCCCGGGTCCTTCAGTTCCGGGCGACCAGTACACGAAGGGCGATGGCGACATCGCACGAGGAAACCAGCTCTTCAAGGTCAACTGCGCGATGTGCCACAACTTCGCGGGTTCTGGTGGCGCGCTGACCCGTGGCAAGTACGCACCCAACCTGCGAGACGTCAGCGGCAAGCACATCTACGAGGCCATGGAGACCGGACCCCAGTCGATGCCGGTGTTCAACGATGCCAACCTGTCCCCCACCGACAAGAACGACATCATCAGCTACCTGCACGAGCTCGACAAGAACGAGAACCCCGGCGGCATGTCCCTCGGCAACCTCGGACCGGTCTCCGAGGGGATGTTCGTCTGGATCTTCGGCCTGGGTCTCATGATCGCGGCGGCTGTCTGGGTCGGCTCGAAGGCGGCCTGACCGGATGCGAAACCCCGGCAACGACATACGACCCAACGACGCTCGACGCCATGTCATGGACCAGAAGCACTGCGAAACGACGGGATCGACCACACGATGAACGAACACCGCACGGAGCCCACAGTGGCCGACGTCAGCC